>NZ_JASHAR010000020.1:0-36639 GCF_047465045.1 Streptococcus mitis | reverse complement strand
ATCCTTACGGCTGGTATTATCGTTTTCACCATATCAAACATCAGAAAACACAGACGGACTTTCAACAGGAAATCAAGGTTTACTACGCTGATGAACCTAAATCAGCCCCTCAAAAGGGACTGTATATGAACGAACGCTATCAAAACTTGAAAGCTAAAGAATGTCAGGCGCTTTTATCTCCCGAAGGAAGACAGATTTTCACTCAACGCAAGATTGATGTGGAACCTGTCTTTGGGCAGATAAAGGCTTGTTTGGGTTACAAGAGATGTAATCTGAGAGGGAAGCGTCAAGTGAGAATTGACATGGGATTGGTACTTATGGCCAATAACCTCCTCAAATACAATAAGAGAACAACTCAAAATTAAAAAGCTAGAGTTTCGCAATTGGAAATCTCTAGCTTTTTTGTGGCTGAGAACTATTTTGTCTCAGGTTCTTTTCTTGTTATGTGCAAGATTTTCTAAGAAGTGGTCTATCTCTTTTTGAGACCTAAGGATGACCACTTTATCTGGATAGGTTTCTTGAACCCACTTATAGCGCTCCTTAGCGGATTTGCTCCGCCCATCCCTGAGAATCCATCTGATAAACTCCCAATTAAATTGTTCTTGACAACCAGCTGCCATACTTTCTCTGACCTTGCCTCGGTATTTGAGGTACCGTTTAAAGGCTCGAAAGAGACAGGTCAATGGGGAAAAATTAAGAAAGATGATTTGGTCAGCTTCCCGCATTCTTTCCTCATAAAAACACCAAGAATAATTCCCATCAATGACCCAAGTTTTATACTTGGTGAGAAAGTTATTCATCTCGGCCAACATCCAGTCATGGTCACTGTCTTGCCAACCAGGCTGAAATTGGAGTGTGTCCATATGTAGTTTGGGGATGGAGTAGCAGTGAGACAACTTTTCTGCTAGAGTTGACTTACCAGAACCAGAATATCCGATAATTGCGATTTTCATTTTCTACCTTTTCCTATTTGGAGACAAAAAAACAGCCTCTATGGACTGTTTCTTATTTAGCAAGTTTAGCTGAAAGACGAGCTTTATCGCGGCTTGCTTTGTTTTTGTGAATCAAACCTTTAGTTTCTGCTTTATCGATAGCTGAGCTAGCAGCACGGAAAAGTTCTTCAGATGGGTTTGCTTCGAAAGCTTTGATAGCAGTACGCATAGCTGATTTTTGAGCTGAGTTCTTTTCGTTTTGTTTAACGTTCAATTCAGCGCGTTTGATAGCTGATTTAATGTTTGCCAATGTTCTTACCTCCATATTTACTAACTATACCATTATATCTGAAAACTTACGTTTTGACAAGGGAAAATTATTTTTTTAAGTAAATTTCATCGATTTCATGGTTCTTTGTTTTATGAAGAATCACTTCCGCACGATTTCTGGTTGGTTCAATATAATTTTGTAGATTTGTGAGATTGATACTTGTCCAGACCTGATGGGCAAAGGATTCCACTTCTCCAATTGGCATTTGAGTAAAACGATAATAGTAGCTATCAGGGTCGTTTTGGGCTAGGCTCAGCATCTTCAAGAAACGGTCCAGATACCAACTCTCGATGTCATCGACTGCAGCATCAACATAGATGGAAAAGTCAAAGAAGTCAGTAATGTAGAGACGCTCGTTTTGTGGATTTTGAAAGACATTTATTCCCTCGACAATCACAAAGTCAGCAGCTTTAACGCTTTGCTTTTCCTCGGGTACGATGTCGTAGACTTCATGAGAATAGACAGGAATATCTACATCTTGTCCATTTTTGATGCGGTCCAAGAAGTTGAGAAGAGCTTCCATATCATAGCTTTCAGGAAATCCCTTGCGATTTAAAATCCCTTGTTCAATCAAGGTCTGGTTGGGATAGAGAAAGCCATCAGTTGTTACTAACTCAACCGTAGCATCTGTAAGTGTACGGGACAGTAGGATTTGAAGTAGGCGACTAGTTGTTGATTTTCCAACGGCAACGCTCCCAGAAACTCCAATGATAAAAGGCTGGGATTTGCTTTCGCGTTGAAGGAAAATCCCTTTTGAGAAGGCCAAATCATCCTTGGTACGTTTGTAAATCTGGATGAGATGGGCTAGGGGAAGATAGACATCGGTAACATCCTGCAAGCTAATCTGGTCATTAAAACTCTTGATGGATTCTAATTCTTCTTCTGTCAAAGGAGGTGTCGTCTTTCGATGTAAAGATTGCCAAGTCTGGCGGCTGATTTTTTCAAAATGTAAAAATTCGTTTGTCATTTGTTTTCCCCTAGATATTTTGTTTATCATACCATAAAAAGCTAAAAAAATAAAGCGGTTTCTTGATGATAGTAAGCCAATATCGTATAATAGAGGTAGATAGAGGTTGACCAATTTATTGATGAAGTAGGAGATAGTTCCTACTGATTTATAAGCTTATAAAGGGGGCTTTTTAGTTCACAACTTATAGGAGGTGTACTATGAAAATCTTAAAACGTTACACATTGGAACTCTGTTTTATTTTAAGTTATGCACTACCTTTTTTAAAAGGAGCCAATGCGGATAATGGTAGACGCTTTGTGGAAATCTATTACGGTTTTACTTTTTTGATGGAACATGCTATTGTAACAGCTATCTTTATCTGTTCGCTCTTGATTGCTTTCTTCCTAAAAAAACGGTGGACGAAATGGCTTGCCGCTGGTAGTTATGTCTTTTTAGTTCTATGGATTGCTACAGAGGGTTATTTCTTCCGCATGTCGCTAGAAGATTTGATACGACTTTGGACAAGTTTGGAAATCCTGACACAAACTTATCAGTTGGGCTTTTATCTAAACATCTTGTTGGGAATTTTGTTGATAATTAAGTATCTGAATGTTAAGCAATAGTAATAAAAATACGCCCGATTATAGATGATAAACTTTTTGTTATATCCTAATTATGATATTTCTAGTTCTAAATGGCTTATTATTTATAAGTGTTTAAAGAGATTGAAGAAAAGGTCTTCTTGACTAGTTTTCTTCAGTCTTTTTCGTTTCATTATCAATTTGTAAACGATTTACAATTTAAGTCAAATTATGGTAAAATAGTTTCATGAGTAAAATGTATTATGCAGAAAATCCTGACGCTGCTCACGACATTCATGAGTTGAGAGTGGACTTGTTGGGAGAAAAAATGACCTTTTTGACAGATGCGGGTGTTTTTAGCAAGAAAATGATTGACTTTGGCAGTCAACTTTTGCTCAAGTGTCTTGAGGTCAACCAAGGAGAGACTGTCCTTGATGTAGGCTGTGGTTATGGGCCTCTGGGCTTGTCCTTGGCTAAGGCTTATGGAGTTCAGGCGACCATGGTCGATATCAATAATCGTGCCTTGGATTTGGCGCGACAAAATGCTGAACGAAATAAAGTGGCAGCGACGATTTTCCAGTCTAACATCTATGAACAAGTTGAAGGAACATTTGAACATGTCATTTCCAATCCTCCTATCCGTGCAGGCAAGAAAGTGGTTCATGAAATCATTGAGAAAAGTAAAGATTTCTTGGAAACTGGTGGAGATTTAACAATCGTTATCCAGAAAAAACAAGGGGCCCCAAGTGCTAAGTCCAAGATGGAAGAGGTGTTTGGCAATTGTGAAATCGTCAAAAAAGATAAGGGATACTATATCCTTAGAAGTGTGAAAGAATGAGAGCAGTTGATTTAATCCAAAAGAAACGAGATGGTCAAGAACTGACTTCGAGTGAAATTGAATGGCTAGTTGAAGGCTATGTGTCAGAAACTGTTCCTGATTATCAGATGTCTGCCTTTGCTATGGCTGTTTATTTCAAAGGAATGACGACTCGAGAAATATCTAATTTGACCATGAAAATGGTTCATACAGGGCAAGAGTTTGATTTATCCGCTATTGATGGGGTTAAGGTTGACAAGCATTCTACGGGTGGTGTTGGTGATAAGGTAACCTTGATTTTAGCTCCTCTTGTTGCTAGCTTTGGTGTGCCTGTGGCAAAAATGAGTGGTCGTGGTCTCGGCCATACTGGAGGGACAATTGATAAGTTGGAGTCCATTAAGGGTTATCAAGTAGAACGTAGTCAAGAGGATTTTATTCGTCAGGTACAGGACATTGGAGTATCTGTCATTGGGCAATCAGACCAGCTGGTCAAAGCGGATAAGCTTCTCTATGCCCTCCGTGATGTGACCGCAACTGTCGACACGATTCCTTTGATTGCGAGTTCGGTGATGAGCAAGAAAATCGCGGCAGGAGCGGATGCTATTTTGCTAGACGTGACTGTCGGTGAGGGTGCCTTCATGAAGACGGTTGATGAGGCGCGTGAATTGGCTCAAACCATGGTGGAACTTGGTAAGGCAGTTGGTCGAAAGACGGTAGCAGTCATTACGGATATGAGTCAGCCTTTGGGACGAGCAATTGGAAATCGTCTGGAGATCCTTGAAGCACTGGAGATTTTACAAGGTCAAGGACGTCAGGATATTACCCATTTTATATGCGAATTGGCTCAAATTATGCTTGGCCTGGGAAATGTTAACAAGACAGTTGAAGAAGTTCGCCAACATCTTGAAAATGGAGAAGCGCTTGCTAAGTTTGAGGAGATGGTCCAAGCCCAAGGTGGAGACTTGGAAGACCTCTATCGTCCTGTAAATGTAGCCCATGTGGTGGAAATCCCTGCTCAGGAAACGGGTGTCATTTCAGCTCTTCCAGCTATGGAATTTGGTCTCTATGCCATGAGGCTGGGGGCAGGCCGTGCAGTCAAATCTGATGCCTTGGACTATGAAACAGGAATTGTTTTTGAAAAGAAAGTTGGAGATTCCGTTCAACAGGGAGAAATTGTTGCAAAAGTATACACAAATGGAAAAATTTCTCCTCAGCTAGTTACAGATTTTCAAAAATATGTTAAAATAAATGATAGTGTGCAAAGTTTACGAGAAATTATAGAAATTATCTCATAAACCTCAGGAGAATCCGAATATGAAATTAAATAAATATATCGATCATACGCTTTTAAAACAAGATGCAACAGAAAATCAAATTAATTGTTTGTTGTCTGAAGCTAGAGAGTATGATTTTGCCAGTGTTTGCGTTAATCCGACCTGGGTCGAACATGCTAAAAAAGGGCTTGAAGGCACCGATGTCAAGGTCTGCACAGTAGTAGGTTTCCCTTTGGGAGCAACAACTTCAGCTGTGAAAGCTTTTGAAACCAAAGAAGCTATTCAAAATGGTGCAGACGAGATTGATATGGTGATCAATGTTGGAGCTCTCAAAACAGGTAATCTTGATTTGGTTGAGTCAGATATTCGCGCAGTCGCGGAAGCAAGTGGTGACAAGTTAGTGAAAGTCATTATTGAAGCTTGCCTTCTGACCGACCAAGAAAAAGTTGTGGCTTGCCAATTAGCTCAAAAAGCAGGAGCTGACTTTGTCAAAACATCTACTGGCTTTTCAACTGGTGGTGCTACGGTAGCAGATGTTACATTAATGCGTGAAACAGTTGGTCCTGATATGGGTGTCAAGGCTGCTGGTGGAGCTCGTTCTTATGCAGATGCTCTTGCATTTGTGGAAGCAGGGGCGACCCGTATCGGAACTTCAGCTGGGGTAGCCATTTTAAAAGGAGAATTGGCAGATGGCGACTACTGAGTTGATTGAACTGGCAATTGAAACCAGCAAACATGCCTATGTCCCCTATTCTCACTTTCCTATCGGAGCAGTTTTAGTGGCAAAAGACGGAAGTGTTTACACAGGAGTGAATATCGAAAATGCTAGCTATCCTTTGACCAATTGCGGTGAGAGAACAGCCATTTTTAAGGCTATATCTGAAGGACAAAGAGAGTTTTCAGAATTGATTGTCTATGGACAGACTGAAAAACCGATTTCACCATGTGGTGCTTGTCGCCAAGTAATGGTCGAATTTTTTGAACAAGATCTAAAAGTGACCTTAGTCGCAAAAGATAAATCGACGGTCGAGATGACGGTCGGGGAGTTACTTCCATATTCTTTTACAGACTTAAACTAGTCTGAGTCGCTCTCTGAGTGGCACGGTCCTTGTGGCCAACCAATCCATATTTGCAACATCGTTGCACATCTTATTTAGGAGGTTCAGTAATGAACAAGAAACAATGGCTAGGCCTTGGTCTAGTTGCAGTGGCAGCAGTTGGACTTGCTGCATGTGGTAACCGCTCTTCTCGTAAGGCAGCTTCATCTTCTGATGTGAAGACAAAAGCAGCAATCGTCACTGATACTGGTGGTGTTGATGACAAATCATTCAACCAATCAGCTTGGGAAGGTTTGCAGGCTTGGGGTAAAGAACACAATCTTTCAAAAGATAACGGTTTCACTTACTTCCAATCAACAAGTGAAGCTGACTACGCTAACAACTTGCAACAAGCGGCTGGAAGTTACAACCTAATCTTCGGTGTTGGTTTTGCCCTTCACAATGCGGTTGAAGAAGCAGCTAAAGAACATTCTGACTTGAACTATGTCTTGATTGATGATGTGATTAAAGATAAAAAGAATGTTGCTAGTGTAACTTTCGCTGATAATGAGTCAGGTTACCTCGCAGGTGTTGCAGCAGCTAAAACAACTAAGACAAAACAAGTTGGTTTTGTAGGTGGGCAGGAATCAGAAGTTATCTCTCGTTTTGAAGCTGGTTTCAAGGCTGGTGTTGCCTCAGTAGACCCATCTATCAAAGTACAAGTTGACTACGCTGGTTCATTTGGTGATGCTGCTAAAGGTAAAACAATTGCAGCCGCACAATACGCAGCTGGTGCAGATATTGTTTACCAAGTAGCTGGTGGTACAGGTGCAGGTGTCTTTGCAGAAGCAAAATCACTTAACGAAAGCCGTCCTGAAAATGAAAAAGTTTGGGTTATCGGTGTTGACCGTGACCAAGAAGCAGAAGGTAAATACACTTCTAAAGATGGTAAAGAATCAAACTTTGTTCTTGTATCTACTTTGAAACAAGTTGGTACAACTGTAAAAGATATTTCTAACAAGGCAGAAAAAGGTGAATTCCCTGGCGGTCAAGTAATCGTTTACTCATTGAAAGATAAAGGGGTTGACTTGGCAGTAACAAACCTTTCAGAAGAAGGTAAAAAAGCTGTCGAAGATGCTAAAGCTAAAATCCTTGATGGAAGCGTAAAAGTTCCTGCAAAATAATGGATGGAAGTCATTTCTTAGGAAGCGGTCCTCGGCCGCTTTTTAAGAGTTGAGACAAAGTCATTTTGTCTCAGTAAAGCTTGCTACTAGACAAACTAGCAAGTTTTATTGAAATAAAATAAGACTCTGAAAGGAAGAGCACATGGCACACGAAAATGTCATTGAGATGCGTGATATTACCAAGGTGTTTGGTGAATTTGTTGCCAACGACAAAATCAACCTGCACCTACGAAAAGGTGAAATTCATGCACTTTTAGGAGAAAATGGGGCTGGAAAGTCCACGCTCATGAACATGTTAGCAGGGCTTCTTGAACCAACCAGTGGTGAAATTGTGGTCAACGGTCAAGTTGTCAACCTCGACTCACCATCTAAAGCAGCTAGCTTGGGAATCGGAATGGTTCACCAGCACTTTATGTTGGTAGAAGCCTTCACAGTGGCTGAAAACATCATTTTAGGTAGTGAATTGACTAAAAATGGTGTGCTAGATATCGCTGGAGCTAGCAAAGAAATCAAGGCTCTTTCTGAACGTTATGGCTTAGCTGTTGACCCTTCTGCCAAGGTAGCAGACATCTCAGTCGGAGCCCAACAACGTGTAGAAATTTTAAAAACCCTTTATCGGGGGGCTGATATCCTTATCTTTGACGAACCAACGGCTGTCTTGACTCCATCAGAAATTGATGAGTTGATGGCTATTTTGAAAAATCTTGTCAAAGAAGGAAAATCAATTATCTTGATCACCCACAAGTTGGACGAGATTCGCGCAGTTTCTGACCGCGTTACAGTTATCCGTCGTGGGAAATCAATTGAAACAGTCGAAATTGCAGGAGCTACCAATGCTGATTTGGCGGAAATGATGGTGGGACGTTCAGTTTCCTTTAAAACAGAGAAACAAGTATCTCAACCAAAAGAAGTTGTCTTGTCTATTAAAGACTTGGTGGTCAATGAAAACCGCGGTGTTCCAGCTGTTAAAAATCTGTCCTTGGATGTTCGTGCTGGAGAGATTGTTGGTATTGCGGGGATTGATGGGAATGGTCAGTCTGAACTGATTCAAGCCATCACAGGTCTTCGCAAGGTTGAATCTGGTAGCATCGAGCTAAAAGGAGATTCAATTGTAGGCTTGCACCCACGTCAGATTACAGAGTTGAGTGTTGGGCACGTTCCAGAAGACCGTCACCGTGATGGCTTGATTTTGGAAATGATGATTTCTGAAAATATTGCCCTTCAAACCTACTACAAAGAACCACATAGTAAAAATGGAATTTTGAACTATTCAAATATTACTTCTTATGCTAAAAAGCTAATGGAAGAATTTGATGTTCGTGCTGCCAGTGAATTTGTGCCTGCAGCTGCACTCTCAGGAGGAAATCAACAAAAAGCAATAATTGCTCGTGAAATTGATCGTGATCCTGATCTCCTTATCGTCAGCCAGCCAACTCGTGGGTTGGATGTCGGTGCCATTGAATATATCCACAAGCGCTTGATTGAAGAGCGTGATAATGGGAAAGCTGTCCTTGTTGTCAGCTTTGAGTTGGATGAGATTTTAAACGTCTCAGACCGTATTGCCGTTATCCACGATGGGAAGATTCAAGGTATTGTATCACCAGAAACAACTAATAAACAAGAACTTGGTGTCTTGATGGCTGGTGGAAACTTGGGAAAGGAGAAGAGTGATGTCTAAAAAATTACAACAAATTTCGGTTCCCTTGATTTCTGTCTTCCTAGGAATTTTACTCGGAGCCATTGTCATGTGGATTTTCGGTTATGATGCTATTTGGGGCTACGAAGAATTGTTCTATACAGCCTTTGGTAGCCTGCGTGGAATTGGAGAAATCTTCCGTGCTATGGGGCCTCTAATCTTGATTGGTCTTGGTTTTGCCGTTGCCAGTCGTGCAGGTTTCTTTAATGTCGGGCTTCCTGGTCAGGCTTTGGCAGGTTGGATTCTCAGTGGTTGGTTTGCCCTATCGCATCCAGATATGCCCCGTCCCTTGATGATTCTAGCAACCATCGTGATTGCCTTGATTGCTGGTGGGATTGTCGGCGCGATTCCGGGTATTCTTAGAGCCTATCTAGGGACGTCAGAGGTTATCGTAACTATCATGATGAACTACATTGTTTTGTATGTAGGGAATGCCTTTATCCATGCTTTCCCTAAAGACTTCATGCAAAGTACAGATTCGACCATTCGTGTTGGGGCTAATGCAACCTACCAGACACCTTGGTTAGCTGAGTTGACTGGTAATTCGCGGATGAATATTGGTATTTTCTTTGCCATCATTGCTGTTGCAGTCATTTGGTTCATGCTCAAGAAAACGACTCTTGGTTTTGAAATCCGTGCGGTTGGTCTTAATCCACATGCTTCAGAATATGCTGGTATTTCTGCCAAACGGACTATCATACTATCAATGATTATTTCAGGTGCCTTGGCAGGTCTTGGTGGAGCTGTTGAAGGGCTTGGAACATTCCAGAACGTCTATGTTCAAGGGGCGTCATTAGCCGTCGGATTTAACGGGATGGCGGTTAGTCTGCTTGCGGCCAACTCACCAATTGGTATTCTTTTTGCAGCCTTCCTATTTGGCGTTCTCCAAGTTGGAGCCCCTGGTATGAATGCGGCGCAGGTACCATCTGAGCTTGTCAGCATTGTAACAGCGTCTATTATCTTCTTTGTCAGTGTTCATTATCTTATCGAACGCTTTGTCAAACCGAAAAAACAAGTTAAAGGAGGTAAGTAAAGATGTCTATTACAACCTTGCTCACCCTCTTGGTGTCTTCTATGCTGATTTACTCAGCACCCCTCATCTTTACAAGTATCGGTGGTGTTTTCTCTGAACGTGGTGGTGTGGTAAACGTCGGCCTTGAAGGAATTATGGTTATGGGTGCCTTTTCTGGAGTTGTCTTTAACCTTGAATTTGCAGAACAATTTGGAGCAGCAACTCCATGGCTATCCTTGCTAGTTGCAGGATTGGTTGGTGGTGTCTTCTCTATCATCCACGCAGCAGCGACGGTTCATTTCCGTGCAGACCATGTTGTCAGCGGTACGGTATTGAACTTGATGGCGCCAGCCTTGGCTGTTTTCTTGGTGAAAGTACTTTATAACAAAGGACAAACCGACAACCTAAGTCAGACTTTTGGACGCTTTGATTTCCCAATCTTGGCAAATATCCCAGTGATCGGCGATATCTTCTTCAAGTCAACAAGTCTGCTAGGTTACATCGCGATTGCCTTCTCATTCTTTGCTTGGTTTATCCTTTTCAAGACCCGATTTGGTCTTCGTCTCCGCTCTGTCGGTGAACACCCTCAAGCAGCGGATACTTTGGGAATCAATGTCTACAAGATGAGATATCTAGGAGTTATCATTTCAGGTTTCTTAGGTGGAATTGGGGGAGCGATTTATGCTCAATCAATCTCAGTTAACTTCTCAGTGACAACTATTGTTGGACCTGGATTTATCGCCCTTGCTGCGATGATCTTTGGGAAATGGAACCCAATCGGAGCCATGCTTTCTAGTCTCTTCTTTGGGCTTTCACAAAGTTTGGCCGTTATCGGTTCTCAGTTGCCGTTCCTACAAGGAGTTCCTACGGTTTATCTTCAAATCGCACCTTATGTTTTGACCATTCTTGTCTTGGCAGCCTTCTTTGGAAAAGCAGTCGCACCAAAAGCAGATGGTATCAACTATATCAAATCAAAATAAGTATACAAAAAAACGTCAGTTCAAATGTGAACTGGCGTTTTATTTTTTAGGATGTTGGTGGGTCAAGTTCAATCCCCAAGGGACCAAATTTTCAGTTTTATTTTTGATGCGTGTGATATTGTCCTTATGACGAATGATAATCAAACTAGCAAGTGCTAGGATAATAGCGATGAAGAGAGGGTCATAGTTGCTCAGGATAAAACCAACAAGTGGAAAGAGTAGAACTCCGATGACAGCCGCGATAGATGCTGTGACACTAGATAGTGAAATCATACTACCAAGATAGAGGGTTCCAAAGAAAACAACTGCAAGGTAGAGACAGAAGACAGGCGCAAATCCGAAAACCACTCCAGCACTGGTTGCGACAGCCTTGCCTCCCTTAAATCCTGCAAAGATAGGGAAGGTATGGCCAATAACAGCTAAAAGCCCAAAGATGAGAGGAGAAACACCTTGCAGATGAAAAATAATTGGAAGAAGTGTTGCTAGGGTTCCTTTGAAAAAGTCAATCACAAAGGTTGTCATACCTGCTTTCTTTCCTAAAATGCGGAAAGTATTGGTCGTTCCAGTATTTCCAGAACCATGTTCACGCAGATTGATTTGAAAGAATACTTGTCCAATCCAGAGACCAGACGGAATCGAACCCAGCAGATAGGCTAGGATTAATAAAACTATTGTAATCATACTCCTATTATATCATGAAATGGGGAAGAAAGGCAGAGAATCTCTTCTGAAATTGTCACACCGGAGAAAGAAAAATTTTGCAAAATCCTTGGAAAACCTGTAGAATAGTAAAGATGAACGAATAGGAGGTTCCTTGTGTCAAAAAAGGAAATCAATATTAACAATTATAATGATGATGCCATACAGGTGCTAGAAGGGTTGGATGCCGTCCGTAAACGTCCAGGTATGTATATTGGATCGACCGATGGGGCAGGTCTCCATCATCTCGTCTGGGAAATCGTCGACAATGCAGTCGATGAGGCCTTGTCTGGATTTGGTGACCGTATTGATGTGACCATTAATAAAGACGGCAGTTTAACGGTTCAAGACCATGGACGTGGTATGCCTACTGGAATGCACGCCATGGGAATCCCAACAGTTGAGGTTATCTTCACCATTCTTCATGCCGGAGGGAAATTCGGTCAGGGTGGCTACAAGACATCTGGTGGTCTCCACGGGGTTGGTTCTTCCGTTGTTAACGCTCTTTCTAGTTGGCTAGAGGTTGAAATCACCCGTGATGGTGCAACCTACAAGCAACGTTTTGAAAATGGTGGAAAACCTGTCACAACCTTAAAGAAAATCGGTACAGCACCCAAGTCTAAAACAGGCACCAAGGTTACCTTTATGCCTGATGCGACTATCTTTTCTACAACAGACTTTAAGTACAATACCATCTCAGAGCGTCTTAATGAATCAGCCTTTCTCTTGAAAAATGTGACCTTGTCTTTGACTGATAAACGAACAGACGAAGCGATTGAATTCCACTATGAAAATGGGGTTCAGGACTTTGTGTCCTATCTGAACGAAGACAAGGAAACCTTGACACCTGTTTTGTACTTTGAGGGGGAAGATAATGGATTCCAAGTGGAAGTTGCCCTCCAATACAATGATGGATTTTCAGATAACATTCTGTCCTTTGTCAATAACGTTCGTACCAAAGATGGTGGAACGCATGAGACAGGACTCAAGTCTGCCATTACCAAGGTTATGAATGACTATGCGCGTAAGACAGGTCTTCTCAAGGAAAAAGATAAAAACCTTGAAGGTTCCGACTATCGTGAGGGATTAGCAGCCGTTCTTTCTATCTTAGTTCCTGAAGAACATTTGCAGTTTGAAGGACAAACTAAGGACAAACTAGGAAGTCCTCTGGCTCGTCCTGTTGTGGATGGCATTGTAGCTGATAAGTTGACCTTCTTCCTCATGGAAAATGGAGAATTGGCTTCGAATCTCATTCGTAAGGCTATCAAGGCTCGTGATGCTCGTGAAGCGGCCCGCAAGGCTCGTGATGAAAGCCGAAATGGTAAGAAGAACAAGAAAGACAAGGGATTGCTGTCTGGGAAATTAACGCCAGCCCAGTCTAAGAATTCAGCCAAGAATGAACTTTACCTAGTCGAAGGGGACTCTGCCGGCGGTTCTGCCAAGCAAGGTCGTGACCGCAAGTTCCAAGCTATCTTGCCTCTACGTGGTAAGGTTATTAATACAGCCAAGGCCAAGATGGCGGATATCCTTAAAAATGAAGAAATCAATACCATGATTTATACCATCGGTGCAGGTGTTGGAGCGGACTTTTCTATTGAAGATGCCAACTATGACAAGATCATTATCATGACCGACGCGGATACCGACGGTGCCCACATTCAAACACTTCTCTTAACCTTCTTTTACCGCTATATGCGTCCTCTTGTCGAGGCGGGACATGTCTATATTGCCCTTCCGCCTCTGTACAAGATGTCCAAAGGTAAAGGCAAGAAAGAAGAAGTGGCCTATGCTTGGACAGATGGCGAGTTAGAAGAACTCCGCAAGCAGTTCGGTAAAGGCGCTACCCTCCAACGCTATAAAGGTCTTGGTGAGATGAATGCGGACCAGCTCTGGGAAACAACCATGAACCCAGAAACACGTACTCTTATCCGTGTTACAATCGAAGACTTAGCCCGCGCCGAACGTCGCGTCAATGTCCTTATGGGAGATAAGGTCGAACCACGCCGTAAGTGGATTGAGGATAATGTTAAGTTTACCTTAGAAGAAAGTGCGGAAATGGTGTTTTGAGAAAATTAATAAAAATTTTTCGTAAATATAAAAATAATTTTTTAGATGTATTTATAGAAATAATTGGAGAAGTATTGTCTATAAACTATAAATACAGAAAAAATCAGCTAAAAAGTTTAACAGCTTTAAAAATTTTAGATACTGGTTGCCATTTTAATCTTAAATTTCAAGTTCAAAAATGCGAATATCTTGGTGATTTGGTATTTAAACTAATGATTTGTATAATTTGTCTTTTTATTCTCAATATAATCCCAATTCATTTAGGAATTGTTTACTTAATAATATTTATTTTTTTATTTTTAGTCTCGCTATACTTCTTGTTAATTGTCTTTGATTATTTTATTTTGTTTATTAGCGATATTTGTAGGGCATTCTCTCTTAATAATACTTTTTTTAAGAGAATAAGTAAAAGACGGATTGTAATTATTATTCTATTTTTTCTTAAAACTTTTAATATGAAACTTTTAATATTGTTAAGTGTGAATGCGCTTTTAATTAGTGATTTATATAGAACTAGTGTATTATCAATAGCGAATAAGGAAAATTTGGTAACACAAATATTTAGGAGTCATGATTTGAGTATAATATTTAATGGAGAAATTTGGAAATTTTGGTTAATTTCTATCACAATATTTATTCCTATAATCACTTCTTTTCATTACATTTTAGAATTCCAAGATATTTTCGATTTAGAAGATATGGATTACGAGAATCATTATATGGAAGGTTTTCTTACAGTTATTATTTTTATTATTGGTTTTGACTATACTAATATTAAACTAATAGGTATTTTCCTTCTAAGTTTAATTATTCTAACAGTTGTTTTCAATTTCTTTAAATCAAATTTTCTCTTTAAAAAGTATAAAAATGCACAAGGGATTTTTCAAAATCAATTGATTGTAGATGTACCAAGCTATGAGGAATTGAAGAAATGCTATTATTATGGTGGTGAAAAGTATAAAGAAAAATTGATGAGTGTGGAGAAATTTATAGTAGTTATTGCCAAAAATGAACTAAAGTCATTAAAAGATTTAAAAAACTATGATGACTATAAACTTTATAAAGCGATCAGAGAAAGAAATATATAAAGTCAATTTCTATAATCAAACAACTCGGTTATCGATGAACCATATAGTTTTTCTAACTTTTTAAATCTTAAAAACTGTTCGATATAATAAACCTGTTACCTTATAGAAAAAGAGGGGAAAGCATGAGAACAGAAACAGAAATGCTCGATGTGATTTTACAGACTGCCCAGACTTTACAAGTCGAGGCTGTTGCCATGTCTGGTTCACGAACTGATACAAAAGCGCCAAAAGATGAGTTTCAAGATTACGACGTGGTCTATATCGTAGATGATTTAGATAATCTGACGAGTGACCTTTCTTGGTTGGGCCAGCTCGGCAAACGAGTCATTGAGCAAGAAGTTATTCTTGACCACCGTCGTCTTTATCTCATGCTTTTTGAAGATAGCAATCGGATTGATTTGACCCTTTGCCCCAAGGAGCACATCAAAGAGTGGGTGGATAGCGAAGCTGATTATACAGTTTTGAAAGACGAGAAAGGCTTGTTTGAGTCCTATACTACAAGTCCTCAACGTTACTGGACGAATCCAGTTAGCCCGATTGATTTTGAAAAAGCTTGCAATGAATTTTGGTGGGTGTCAGCCTACGTAGTCAAAGGAATCTGTCGCAAACAAGTCATCTATACGACGGACCATCTCTATGGTATTTGTCAGCAAGAGTTGTTAAAAGTCTTAGCTTGGCAGGTCGCAAGTGATAAGGGAACAGTAGACGTCGGCAAGAATTATAAGTATCTTTTTAACTGTTTACCCACTGAGAAAGAAAAGGGATTCTCAGATTTGCTTGATTTTTCAAGTATAGAAAAACTCACCCAATCTTTGTACGCTACAATGAAACTTTTCCACCGAGAGGCTCAATCCCTTGCTAACAAGATGGGCTTTAACTACGATAAGGAAGTTGCGGAGAAGATGATTGAGTATGCTGAGGAGAGACTTCTAAATCGCTGACTAATTAAAAAGATTAAACTACAGAAAGGATAGTTTGGTTATTTATAGTAACTGAACACCTTTTCTATAAAAAACTACTCTACATTCTTTGAAAGGAGTTGAACACGCCCTAAATGCTGTGTTAAAAAGAGAAATTCTCTTGTGAGCTTGCTTACTTTAAGAATTTCCTATTTTTCCTTTGTATTTTGAGGGCTCTGTATCCTATATGAGTAACATTCAAAACATGTCCCTTGAGGACATCATGGGAGAGCGCTTTGGTCGCTACTCCAAGTACATCATTCAAGACCGGGCTTTGCCAGATATTCGTGATGGACTCAAGCCGGTTCAGCGCCGTATTCTTTATTCGATGAATAAGGATGGCAATACCTTTGACAAGAGCTACCGTAAGTCTGCTAAGTCTGTCGGGAACATCATGGGGAATTTTCACCCACACGGGGATTCTTCTATCTATGATGCCATGGTTCGTATGTCTCAGGACTGGAAAAACCGTGAGATTCTAGTTGAAATGCACGGTAATAACGGTTCTATGGATGGAGATCCGCCTGCGGCCATGCGTTATACTGAGGCTCGTTTGTCTGAGATTGCAGGCTACCTTCTTCAGGATATCGAGAAAAAGACAGTTCCCTTTGCTTGGAATTTTGACGATACCGAAAAAGAACCGACGGTTTTGCCAGCAGCCTTTCCAAATCTATTGGTGAATGGTTCTACTGGTATTTCGGCTGGATATGCCACAGATATTCCTCCCCATAATTTGGCTGAAGTCATTGATGCTGCGGTTTACATGATTGACCATCCAACGGCCAAAGTTGAAAAACTCATGGAATTCTTGCCTGGGCCAGATTTTCCAACTGGAGGAATTATTCAGGGTCGTGATGAAATTAAGAAGGCCTATGAAACTGGGAAAGGGCGCGTGGTCGTTCGTTCTAAGACTGAGATTGAAAAGCTAAAAGGTGGTAAGGAACAAATCGTTATCACTGAGATTCCTTATGAAATCAACAAGGCCAATCTGGTCAAGAAAATCGATGATGTTCGTGTCAATAACAAGGTAGCAGGTATTGCTGAGGTTCGTGATGAGTCTGACCGTGACGGTCTTCGTATCGCTATCGAACTTAAGAAAGACGCCAATACGGAGCTTGTTCTCAACTACCTATTTAAGTACACCGACCTACAAATCAACTACAACTTTAATATGGTGGCGATTGACAATTTCACGCCTCGTCAGGTTGGGATTGTCCCAATCTTATCTAGCTACATTGCCCACCGTCGTGAAGTAATTTTGGCTCGTTCACGCTTTGACAAGGAAAAGGCTGAGAAACGTCTCCATATCGTGGAAGGTTTGATTCGCGTGATTTCGATTTTGGACGAAGTCATTGCTCTTATCCGTGCTTCTGAGAATAAGGCTGACGCCAAGGAAAATCTTAAGGTCAGCTATGACTTTACAGAAGAGCAGGCTGAGGCTATCGTAACTTTGCAACTTTACCGCTTGACCAATACAGACGTGGTTGTCTTGCAGGAAGAAGAAGCAGAACTTCGTGAAAAAATTGCCATGCTTGCGGCGATCATCGGTGACGAACGGACTATGTACAATCTCATGAAGAAAGAGCTTCGTGAGGTCAAGAAGAAATTTGCGACTCCGCGTTTGAGTTCTTTAGAAGACACTGCGAAAGCAATCGAGATTGATACAGCTAGTCTTATTGCCGAGGAAGATACCTACGTCAGCGTGACCAAGGCAGGTTACATCAAGCGTACCAGTCCACGTTCCTTTGCGGCTTCAACGCTGGAAGAAATTGGCAAACGTGACGACGATCGTTTGATTTTTGTGCAAGCTGCCAAGACAACCCAGCACCTCTTGATGTTCACGACTCTCGGAAATGTCATCTATCGTCCAATTCATGAATTAGCAGATATTCGCTGGAAGGACATCGGAGAGCATCTGAGCCAAACCATCACAAACTTTGAAACGAATGAAGAAATCCTTTATGTAGAAGTCGTGGATCAGTTTGATGATGCGACAACCTACTTTACTGCAACTCGACTTGGTCAAATCAAGCGTGTAGAGCGAAAAGAGTTCACTCCATGGCGGACCTATAAATCTAAGTCTGTCAAGTATGCTAAGCTCAAAGACGAGACAGACCAGATTGTAGCAGTAGCTCCGATTAAACTAGATGATGTTCTCTTGATTAGCCAAAATGGTTATGCCCTGCGCTTCAACATAGAAGAGGTTCCGGTTGTTGGGGCCAAGGCTGCAGGTGTCAAGGCTATGAACCTGAAAGAAGATGATGTCCTCCAATCGGCCTTTATCTGTAATACCTCGTCCTTCTACATCTTGACTCAGCGTGGAAGCTTGAAACGTGTTTCTATTGAGGAAATTCCAGCAACCAGCCGTGCTAAAAGAGGACTACAAGTCTTGCGTGAGTTGAAAAACAAACCGCATCGTGTCTTCTTGGCTGGAGCAGTTTCAGAGCAAGGATTCGTTGGTGATCTCTTTAGTACAGAAGTGGAAGAGAACGACCAAACTCTGCTTGTTCAATCTAACAAGGGAACAATCTATGAGAGCCGATTGCAAGATTTGAATCTGTCAGAACGAACTAGCAATGGAAGCTTTATTTCAGACACCATTTCAGATGAAGAAGTTTTTGACGCTTATTTTAAAGAAGTATATACAGAAGCCAAATAAGTGAAATGAAGAATCAGTTCTAAGAGCTGGTTCTTTTTTATTGAAGAAATTTTCTGAAAATTACAAAATATACTTGCTATTTTATAAAAATAGTGTAGAATAAAAGAAATAGGTTTTTAGAATAAGGAGTGGAATATGACAGTAACGATTGATTGGGAAAATCTCGGTTTTTCCTATATGAAATTACCTTATCGCTATATTGCTCATTTTAAAAATGGACAATGGAATCAAGGAGAGTTGACAGAAGATGCAATCTTGCATATTTCAGAGTCTTCTCCAAGTCTTCACTATGGTCAACAAGCATTTGAAGGTTTAAAAGCTTATCGTACTAAGGATGGTAGTGTTCAACTGTTCCGTCCTGATGAAAATGCCAAACGTCTGCAACATACTTGTGATCGTCTCTTGATGCCACAAGTTCCAACAGAAATGTTTGTAGAAGCTTGTAAAGCAGTTGTTCGTGCGAATGAAGAATATGTACCACCATACGGAACAGGTGGAACCTTATATCTTCGCCCTCTTTTGATTGGTGTCGGAGATATTATTGGGGTTAAACCAGCAGAGGAATACATTTTCACCATCTTTGCTATGCCAGTTGGAAATTACTTTAAGGGTGGATTGGTTCCAACCAACTTCTTGATTCAGGATGAATACGACCGTGCCGCTCCAAATGGTACAGGTGCGGCTAAGGTTGGTGGGAACTATGCTGCCAGTCTCTTGCCAGGGAAATTGGCCAAGTCACGTCATTTCTCAGATGTTATCTATCTAGACCCATCAACTCATACAAAGATTGAAGAAGTCGGATCAGCTAACTTCTTTGGAATTACAGCTGATAATGAATTTGTAACACCATTGAGTCCTTCTATCTTGCCATCTATTACCAAGTACTCTTTGCTTTACTTGGCAGAACACCGCTTGGGCTTGACTCCTATTGAGGGGGATGTCCCGATTAATAACCTTGACCGTTTTGTAGAGGCAGGTGCCTGTGGTACAGCAGCAGTTATTTCTCCAATTGGTGGAATTCAGCACGGTGATGATTTCCATGTTTTCTATAGTGAAACAGAAGTAGGTCCTGTGACTCGTAAACTCTATGATGAATTGACAGGAATTCAGTTTGGCGATATTGAAGCGCCAGAAGGTTGGATTGTAAAAGTAGATTAAAATTAACTAAAGGAGATTTTTTATGAAATCTAAAAAGTGGCTCTTAACAGCAGGAGTGGTCCTGAGCACAACAGCTCTATTAGTGGCTTGTGGAAAAGCTGATAAAGAAGCAGATGCACCGACAACATTTTCATATGTCTATGCAGTAGATCCGGCATCTTTGGATTATAGTATAGCGACTCGTACATCTACAACAGATGTCATCGGGAACGTGGTTGATGGCTTGATGGAAAACGACCAATACGGAAATGTTATTCCTTCCTTGGCTGAAGATTGGTCTGTGTCAAAAGATGGTTTGACTTATACCTACAAACTTCGTAAAGGAGTTAAATGGTACACTTCTGAAGGTGAAGAATATGCAGAAGTAACAGCCCATGACTTTGTAACAGGACTAAAACACGTTGCTGACGGCAAGTCAGACGGTGTTTCTCTCATCCAAAATTCAATCAAAGGCTTGGATGCCTACATGACTGGTGAGACCAATGATTTCTCTACAGTTGGTGTCAAAGCTTTGGACGATTACACAGTTGAATATACTCTAAACAAACCAGAAAGCTTCTGGAATTCTAAAGTCACAACAGCAACGTTGTTGCCTGTAAATGAAGAGTTTTTGAAGGCATCAGGTAAAGATTATGGAGCAGTTACTCCAGCAGGGATTCTCTACAACGGTCCTTATATCTTGAAGACCTTGACTTCTAAATCGTTGATTGAATACGAGAAAAATCCAAACTACTGGGATAAAGAAAAGGTAAAAATCGAGAAGATCAAATTGACCTACTACGATGGTTCTGATCAGGAATCGTTGATTCGTAGCTTCTCTTCAGGTGCCTATACGACAGCCCGTCTCTTCCCAAGTAGCTCAAACTTTGCTTCAACTTTGGAACAATATGGAGATAAAATCACTTATAGCCCACAGGACTCAAGTAGTTATTACTTCACCTTTAACGTAAATCGTCAGTCATACAATAAAACTGCGAAAACAAGTGAGGAACAAAAGAGTTCTACAAAAGAAGCTATGCTTAATAAGGACTTCCGTCAGGCTATTAACTTTGCCTTCAACCGTCATTCTTATGCTGCCCAGCTAAATGGTGAAGACGGTGCGGACAAGATTATTCGTAACAGCCTTGTTCCTGACAACTTTGTACAAGCAGGGGGTAAAAACTTTGGTCAAATCGCTCAAGCAGAGTTGGTGAACTATGGTGACCAATGGAAAGGTGTTGAGCTAGTTGACGGTAAGGATTCTATCTACAACCCTGACAAGGCTAAAGCTGCGTTCGAAAAAGCTAAGAAAGACTTGGAATCTAAAGGGGTAACTTTCCCAATTCACTTGGATGTCCCAGTTGAACAAACAGATACCATCGCTGTTCAACAAAGCAACTCTTTCAAACAGTCTATTGAATCAACTCTTGGTGCTGAAAATGTTGTTATCGACGTTCTTCAAATGACAGATAATGAAAAGGAAACAATCACTTCACAAGCGCGTGTTCCTTCTCAAAAAGACTATGATTTGAACAGTACAGGATGGGCTCCAAGTTATCAAGACCCAGCATCTTACTTGAATATCATGGATCCTAAATCAGGTTCTGCCATGAAGCACCTCGGTATTACTAAAGGGAAAGATAAGGATGTCGTAGCGAAACTTGGTTTGGACCAATATAAGAAATTATTGGATGATGCCGATTCAGAAACTACAAATCTTGAAGAACGCTATGAAAAATATGCCAAGGCTCAAGCTTGGTTGACAGATAGTTCATTATTGATGCCAACAGCTTCATCTGGTGGTTCACCAGTTGTAAGTAATGTCGTGCCATTCTCAAAACCATACTCACAAGTTGGTATTAAGGGGGATCCATATATCTTTAAAGGAATGAAATTGCAAAAAGATATTGTTACCACAAAAGAATATGAAGAAGCACTGAAAAAATGGCAAAAAGAAAAATTGGAATCAAATGGTAAGTATCAAAAAGAACTAGAAAAACACATTAAATAATGCGGAAAACTCTATATCAGACAAGCCTGATGTAGAGTTTTTTCTTGCTAGTTTTGGGATTTTCTTGTAAAATAGAAAAAGTGAAGAGAGGTATGAAATGAGCAAGAAAGATAAAAAAATTGAAATTCAAGTAGCAGATGCCAAGGTTAATGTAGGAAAAGACAGTTTTGAAGGTTATACCTTAACCATTGGTAAAAAAGTTATCGGAGAAATTGCCGAATTAGATGGACAATTTGCCATCATAAAGAATGGGAATGTCGATAGTTTTTATAAAAAATTGGAAAAAGCTGTGGAAATTTTGATTGAAAATTATAATTTAGCAAAATAAGTCTTGTTTTTTTGAAATTTTCATGATATAATGGTCCATGTTGATTGTAGGAGAGATAGCGAAGAGGCTAAACGCGGCGGACTGTAAATCCGCTCCTTCGGGTTCGGGGGTTCGAATCCCTCTCTCTCCATTTCATCAATGGGGTATAGCCAAGCGGTAAGGCAAGGGACTTTGACTCCCTCATGCGTTGGTTCGAATCCAGCTACCCCAGTTCTTAGGTAATAATCAAGATAAAAATCAAAATATCTTAGGGTATTTTATTTTTATAATTGAAAGACGTGAACGATATGAACATGTCCTTGCGGGTGCTTAGGAAAAAAATTATAAGTATGTCAAGTTTAAGAAAAACTTGATTGTTGGAGGATTTTTTAGATGAACGAATTTGAAGATTTGCTAAATAGCGTTAGCCAAGTTGAGACTGGTGATGTTGTTAGTGCTGAAGTATTGACAGTTGATGCGACTCAAGCTAACGTTGCAATCTCTGGAACTGGTGTTGAAGGTGTCTTGACTCTTCGCGAATTGACAAACGATCGCGATGCAGATATCAATGACTTTGTTAAAGTAGGAGAAGTATTGGATGTTCTTGTACTTCGTCAAGTAGTTGGTAAAGATACTGATACAGTTACATACCTTGTATCTAAAAAACGCCTTGAAGCTCGCAAAGCATGGGACAAACTTGTTGGTCGCGAAGAAGAAGTTGTTACTGTTAAAGGAACTCGTGCCGTTAAAGGTGGACTTTCAGTAGAATTTGAAGGTGTTCGTGGATTCATCCCAGCTTCAATGTTGGATACTCGTTTCGTACGTAACACTGAGCGTTTTGTAGGTCAAGAATTTGATGCTAAAATCAAAGAAGTTGACGCTAAAGAAAACCGCTTCATCCTTTCACGTCGTGAAGTTGTTGAAGCAGCAACAGCAGCAGCTCGCGCTGAAGTATTCGGTAAATTGGCTGTTGGTGATGTAGTAACTGGTAAAGTTGCTCGTATCACAAGCTTCGGTGCTTTCATCGACCTTGGTGGTGTTGACGGATTGGTTCACTTGACTGAATTGTCACATGAACGTAACGTTTCACCAAAATCAGTTGTAACTGTTGGTGAAGAAATTGAAGTGAAAATCCTTGATCTTAACGAAGAAGAAGGACGTGTATCACTTTCACTTAAAGCAACAACACCTGGACCATGGGATGGCGTTGAGCAAAAATTGGCTAAAGGTGATGTAGTTGAAGGAACAGTTAAACGTTTGACTGACTTCGGTGCATTTGTTGAAGTATTGCCAGGTATCGATGGACTTGTTCACGTATCACAAATTTCACACAAACGTATTGAAAATCCTAAAGAAGCTCTTAAAGTTGGTCAAGAAGTTCAAGTTAAAGTTCTTGAAGTTAACGCAGATGCAGAGCGCGTATCACTTTCTATCAAAGCTCTTGAAGAGCGTCCAGCTCAAGAAGAAGGACAAAAAGAAGAAAAACGTGCTGCTCGTCCACGTCGTCCAAAACGTCAAGAAAAACGTGATTTCGAACTTCCAGAAACACAAACAGGATTCTCAATGGCTGACTTGTTCGGTGATATCGAACTTTAATCAAATTGAAAATTCATAAAATCCTTTGTTTTCTAAACAAGGGATTTTTCTTTTGTCTGTAAGTCTTTTTTGATATAATAGTTCTATGTTAGAATCAGAAAAACAATCATGTTATCAAATGTTAAATGAGGAGCTCTCTTTTTTATTGGATGGTGAAACCAATGTTTTGGCTAATCTTTCCAACGCCAGTGCTCTTCTAAAATCACGCTTTCCTAATACCGTATTTGCAGGCTTTTATTTGTTTGATGGAAAGGAATTGGTTTTAGGTCCCTTCCAAGGAGGTGTTTCCTGCATCCGTATTGCACTAGGCAAAGGTGTTTGTGGTGAGGCAGCCCACTTTCAGGAAACTGTTCTGGTTGGTGATGTAACGACTTATCCCAACTATATTTCTTGTGATAGTAGCGCTAAAAGTGAAATTGTTGTGCCGATGATGAAGAATGGTCAATTACTTGGAGTTCTGGATTTGGATTCTTCAGAGATTGATGATTATGATGCTATGGATCGAGATTATTTGGAACAATTTGTCGCTATTTTGCTTGAAAAGACAGAATGGGACTTTACAATGTTTGAGGAGAAAGCCTAATGTATCAAGCACTTTATCGAAAATATAGAAGTCAAAACTTCTCTCAGTTGGTTGGTCAAGAAGTTGTGGCTAAGACTCTTAAACAAGCGGTGGAGCAAGAGAAAATAAGTCACGCTTATCTTTTTTCTGGTCCTCGTGGAACGGGAAAAACCAGTGTGGCTAAGATCTTTGCAAAGGCTATGAACTGTCCTAATCAAGTGGGTGGTGAACCTTGCAATAACTGCTATATTTGTCAAGCAGTGACGGATGGTAGTTTAGAAGATGTCATTGAAATGGATGCAGCCTCTAATAATGGGGTTGATGAAATTCGCGAAATTCGTGATAAATCTACCTACGCCCCAAGCCTTGCCCGTTATAAGGTTTATATCATAGATGAGGTTCACATGCTGTCTACAGGGGCTTTTAATGCCCTCCTAAAGACGCTGGAAGAACCAACACAGAATGTGGTGTTTATTTTGGCCACTACTGAATTGCACAAGATTCCTGCCACTATTCTATCCCGAGTGCAACGTTTTGAATTTAAATCGATTAAGACACAGGATATTAAGGAACATATCCACTATATCTTAGCAAAGGAAAATATCAGTTCTGAACCAGAGGCTGTGGAAATTATTGCCAGACGAGCTGAAGGTGGGATGCGGGACGCCTTGTCTATTTTGGATCAAGCCCTGAGTTTGACACAGGGAAACGAGCTGACGACTGCTATCTCTGAAGAAATTACTGGCACAATTAGTCTATCAGCCTTGGATGATTATGTGGCTGCCTTGTCTCAACAGGATGTTCCCAAGGCTTTGTCTTGCTTGAATCTTCTTTTTGACAATGGTAAGAGCATGACTCGTTTTGTGACCGACCTTTTGCACTATTTAAGAGACTTGTTAATTGTTCAAACAGGTGGGGAAAATACTCATCATAGCCCAGTCTTTGTGGAAAATTTGGGACTTCCTCAAGAAAATCTGTTTGAAATGATTCGCTTAGCGACAGTCAGTTTAGCAGATATTAAGTCTAGTTTACAGCCAAAGATTTATGCTGAGATGATGACCATCCGTTTGGCAGAGATTAAGCCTGAACCAGCTCTTTCTGGGGCAGTTGAACATGAAATTGATTCGCTGAGACAAGAAGTGACACGTCTCAAACAAGAACTCGCAAATGTGGGAACCGTATCTAAGCCAACAAATCCAGCTCCTAGTCGCCCAGCAACGGGCAAGACAATCTATCGTGTGGATCGCAATAAGGTTCAATCTATCTTACAAGAGGCCGTTGAAAATCCTGATTTAGCACGTCAAAATCTGATTCGCTTGCAGAATGCCTGGGGAGAGGTAATTGAAAGTCTAGGAGGCCCTGATAAGGCTCTGCTAGTTGGTTCTCAACCGGTTGCAGCCAATGAACACCATGCTATTCTTGCTTTTGAGTCTAACTTCAATGCTGGTCAAACCATGAAACGAGACAATCTTAACACCATGTTTGGCAACATCCTCAGTCAGGCAGCAGGTTTTTCACCTGAGATTTTAGCCATTTCCATGGAGGAATGGAAAGAAGTTCGAGCAGCCTTTTCAGCCAAAGCCAAATCTTCTCAAACTGAAAAAGAAGCAGAAGAAAGTCTGATTCCGGAAGGATTTGAATTTTTGGCTGATAAAGTGAAGGTAGAGGAAGACTAAAGAAAGATTTCATGATACAATAAGTTTATGAATAGACAACAATTTATTATCATCGCGCTGTTTACAGCTGCTGAGACCTATTTTTTCAATGAAGCTTGGATGACTGGTCGTTATATTATGGCAACCTTTTGGGCCATTTTGCTCTTTAGAAATTTTCGAGTAAGTTACTTGATGGGCAAAATAGTGGATGTCATTGACCAGCATTTAAAAGGAAAAGACTAGTCCTCAGCTTCTAGACAAAATCAAAGCCTTTTAGGCTTTTTTTTGTTATACTATAAAAGTATATTTATTGACCTTTTACCGTATTTTCTAGGGAAATCAAGTATGTTTCCAGTAAGAATTGTAAAGGTCTTGAAAAAGAAAGGAACTATCATGTCAGTATTAGAGATCAAAGATCTTCACGTCGAGATTGAAGGAAAAGAAATTTTAAAAGGGGTTAACCTGACCCTGAAAACAGGAGAAATCGCCGCTATCATGGGACCAAATGGTACAGGTAAATCGACTCTTTCTGCAGCTATCATGGGAAATCCAAACTATGAAGTGACCAAAGGCGAAGTCTTGTTTGATGGCGTAAACATCCTTGAGTTGGAAGTGGACGAGCGTGCGCGTATGGGACTTTTCCTTGCTATGCAATACCCATCAGAAATTCCTGGTATTACTAACGCTGAGTTTCTTCGTGCAGCCATGAATGCTGGTAAAGAAGACGATGAGAAGATTTCAGTTCGTGAGTTTATCACTAAATTGGATGAGAAGATGGAATTGCTCAACATGAAAGAAGAAATGGCTGAGCGTTACCTCAACGAAGGTTTCTCTGGTGGCGAGAAAAAACGTAATGAGATTCTTCAACTTTTGATGTTGGAACCAACTTTTGCCCTTTTGGATGAGATTGACTCTGGTCTTGATATTGATGCCCTTAAAGTTGTTTCTAAAGGTGTGAATGCTATGCGTGGTGAAGGCTTTGGTGCTATGATTATCACTCACTACCAACGTCTTTTGAACTACATCACGCCTGATGTGGTACACGTCATGATGGAAGGTCGTGTTGTCCTTTCAGGTGGTCCAGAATTGGCTGCGCGTTTGGAACGTGAAGGATACGCAAAACTAGCTGAAGAACTTGGCTACGATTACAAGGAAGAATTGTAATTCCCTCGTATCTTTTAGGAGAAGTAAATGACTAAAGAAAATATTAAACTTTTTTCAGAAATGCACGCTGAACCAAGCTGGTTGGCTGACCTTCGTCAAAAAGCTTTTGATAAGATGGAGAGTTTAGAGTTACCAGTTATTGAGCGTGTCAAATTCCACCGTTGGAATCTGGGTGATGGAACGATTACAGAAAGTGAGCCATCAGCAAATGTTCCAGATTTCACAGCTCTAGATAATCACTTGAAGTTGGTGCAAGTAGGAACTCAAACTGTTTTTGAGCAAATTCCAGTTGAGTTAGCTGAACAGGGTGTCGTCTTTACAGACTTCCACTCAGCTTTAGAAGAAATTCCAGAGCTTATTGAGGAATTCTTCATGTCATCTGTTAAGTATGACGATGACAAGTTGGCAGCCTACCATACAGCTTATTTCAATAGTGGTGCTGTTCTCTATATTCCTGATAACGTTGAGATTAAAGAACCAATCGAAGGAATTTTCTATCAAGACAGCGATAGTGATGTGCCGTTTAACAAGCATATTATGATTATCGCTGGTAAGAACAGTAAGATTAGTTATCTGGAGCGTTTAGAGTCACGTGGTGGAGGTAGTGCTAAGGCAACTGCAAATATCACAGTTGAAGTGATTGCACGTTCTGGTGCGCAAGTCAAGTTTGCTGCGATTGACCGTCTAGGTGAAAACGTCACTGCTTACATTAGCCGTCGTGGTAAATTAGGCAACGATGCAAGCATTGACTGGGCAATCGGTGTCATGAACGAAGGGAACGTCGTTGCGGACTTTGATAGCGACTTGATTGGTAACGGTAGCCATGCTGACCTGAAAGTTGTAGCTCTTTCAAGTGGCCGTCAGGTACAAGGGATTGATACCCGAGTAACTAACTATGGTTGCAACTCAATCGGGAATATCCTTCAACATGGGGTTATTCTTGAAAAAGCAACCTTGACCTTCAATGGTATTGGCCACATTATCAAGGGTGCCAAGGGAGCAGATGCCCAACAAGAAAGTCGTGTTCTCATGCTTTCAGACCAAGCGCGTTCAGATGCTAATCCAATTCTTTTGATTGATGAAAATGACGTAACTGCAGGACATGCGGCTTCTATCGGTCAGGTAGATCCAGAAGACATGTACTACCTCATGAGCCGTGGTTTAGATAAGGCAACTGCAGAACGTTTGGTTGTTCGTGGTTTCCTTGGCTCCGTTATCGTTGAGATTCCAGTCAAGGAAGTTCGTGATGAAATGATTGCGACTATCGAAGAAAAATTGTCAAAACGCTAAGGGGTAGCCTATGTTAGATGTAGAAGTGATTCGCAAGGATTTTCCAATTTTAGACCAGATTGTTAATGATGAACCATTGGTTTATTTGGACAATGCTGCGACGACACAAAAACCACTAGCAGTTCTGGAGACGATTAACCGCTACTATGAGCAGGACAATGCCAATGTTCATCGTGGGGTTCATACCTTGGCGGAGCGGGCTACTGCTTCCTATGAAGCGGCTCGTGAAACCATTCGTAAGTTTATCAATGCAGGGTCTACAAAGGAAGTTCTCTTTACTAGAGGAACGACAACCAGTCTTAACTGGGTAGCGCGTTATGCTGAGGAAGTCTTGACTGAGGGAGACCAGGTTTTGATTTCTGTCATGGAACACCATTCCAACATCATTCCTTGGCAGGAAGCCTGCCGCAAGACTGGGGCAGAGCTTGTCTATGTCTATCTTAAGAATGGAGCTCTGGATATGGATGATTTGCGAGCTAAATTGACTGATAAAGTTAAGTTTTTCTCCCTTGCTCACGCCTCAAATGTTCTTGGTGTGGTCAATCCAATCAAAGAAATCACTCAATTGGCCCATCAAGTTGGAGCTATCATGGTGGTGGATGGTGCTCAATCTACGCCTCATATGAAGATTGATGTTCAGGACTTGGATGTGGACTTCTTTGCCTTTTCAGGTCACAAGATGGCTGGTCCAACTGGTATTGGTGTCCTTTATGGTAAAGAAAAGTACCTAGAGCAAATGTCACCAGTAGAATTTGGCGGTGAAATGATTGATTTCGTTTATGAGCAATCTGCTAGTTGGAAGGAATTGCCTTGGAAATTCGAGGCTGGAACTCCTAACATGGCAGGTGCTATTGGACTAGCTGCTGCAGTAGATTATCTTGAAAAGATTGGTATGGATGCGATTGAAGCCCATGAACAAGAATTGATCGCATACGTCTATCCAAAACTGCAGGCGATTGAAGGACTGACCATTTATGGTTCACAGGACTTGGCTCAACGTTCAGGTGTCATTGCCTTTAACCTAGGCGACCTTCATCCTCACGACCTTGCGACTGCTTTGGATTATGAAGGAGTGGCTGTTCGAGCAGGTCACCATTGTGCGCAACCATTGCTTCAATATTTGGATGTCCCAGCAACAGCTCGTGCAAGTTTTTATATCTACAATACCAAGGCAGATTGCGACAAGCTAGTCGATGCCTTACAAAAGACAAAGGAGTTTTTCAATGGCACTTTCTAAACTAGATAGCCTTTATATGGCAGTGGTAGCGGACCATTCGAAAAATCCACATCACCAAGGGAAGTTAGAAGAAGCTGAACAAATCAGTCTCAATAATCCGACCTGTGGAGATGTCATCAATCTCTCTGTCAAGTTTGATGCAGAGGATTGTTTGGAGGATATCGCTTTTCTAAACTCAGGTTGCACCATCTCTACAGCATCTGCTAGTATGATGACGGATGCAGTTTTAGGAAAAACCAAAGAAGAAATTTTAGAACTTGCGACCATTTTTTCTGAAATGGTTCAAGGGCAAAAAGATGAGCGTCAAGACCAACTTGGAGATGCAGCTTTCTTATCAGGCGTTGCCAAATTTCCTCAACGAATCAAGTGTGCAACCCTAGCTTGGAACGCCCTGAAGAAAACAATTGAAAATCAAGAAAATCAGTAAGACAAGTTTCTTTTGTCTTATGAATCAGTAGAAATGAAGAATGAAAGAAAGGATATTATGGCTGAAGAAAGAGTAGAACCAAAACCAATTGATCTTGGTGAATATAAATTTGGTTTCCATGATGATGTAGAGCCTGTCCTATCGACAGGAAAAGGATTGAATGAAGATGTCATTCGTGAACTATCAGCTGCTAAGGGAGAACCTGAGTGGATGCTAGAATTCCGTTTGAAGTCTTATGAAACCTTCAAAAAAATGCCCATGCAAACTTGGGGAGCAGATTTGTCAGAGATTGATTTTGATGACCTGATTTATTATCAAAAACCATCTGATAAACCAGCCCGTTCTTGGGATGAAGTTCCCGAAAAAATCAAAGAAACCTTTGAACGTATCGGGATTCCTGAAGCTGAGCGTGCTTATTTAGCAGGTGCCTCTGCCCAGTACGAGTCAGAAGTGGTTTACCACAACATGAAGGAAGAGTTCCAGAAATTGGGGATTATCTTTACAGATACAGATTCTGCCCTCAAGGAATACCCAGACTTGTTTAAACAATACTTTGCTAAGTTGGTACCGCCGACAGATAACAAGTTGGCTGCCCTCAACTCAGCAGTATGGTCAGGTGGAACCTTTATCTACGTACCAAAAGGGGTCAAGGTAGATATTCCTCTTCAAACTTACTTCCGTATCAACAACGAAAATACTGGTCAGTTTGAACGTACCTTGATTATCGTTGATGAGGGGGCAAGTGTCCACTACGTAGAGGGCTGTACAGCACCAACTTATTCAAGTAACAGCTTGCATGCTGCTATCGTAGAAATCTTTGCCTTGGACGGAGCTTACATGCGTTATACAACCATCCAAAACTGGTCTGATAATGTCTATAACTTGGTAACGAAACGTGCTAAAGCCTTGAAAGATGCGACAGTTGAGTGGATTGATGGAAACTTAGGTGCCAAAACAACCATGAAATACCCATCTGTTTACCTAGATGGAGAAGGGGCGCGTGGTACTATGCTCTCTATCGCCTTTGCCAACGCTGGACAACACCAGGATACTGGTGCTAAGATGATTCACAATGCTCCACATACAAGCTCATCTATTGTTTCAAAATCCATCGCTAAAGGCGGAGGAAAGGTAGACTATCGTGGACAAGTAACCTTTAACAAAAACTCTAAGAAATCTGTCTCTCACATCGAATGTGATACCATTATCATGGATGACTTATCAGCATCAGATACTATTCCATTTAATGAAATTCATAATTCGCAAGTTGCTTTGGAACACGAAGCTAAGGTTTCTAAGATTTCAGAAGAACAACTCTATTACCTCATGAGCCGTGGATTGTCAGAATCTGAGGCAACAGAGATGATTGTCATGGGATTTGTAGAGCCTTTCACAAAAGAACTTCCAATGGAATATGCAGTTGAGCTGAACCGCTTGATTAGCTATGAGATGGAAGGTTCAGTTGGGTAAGAATATGTAGAATCTGAGCAGGATTTATTTCTGTTCAGATTTTTTTGAAAAATCATCTTATAAATATTCACAAAATTCCTTTTATATGATAAAATAAAACAATCATATTTAATGGAGATGAAGTATGAATATCTTTAGAACTAAAGATGTTAGTTTGGGACGTACTGAAATGCACCGTCATTTAAAAGTATGGGATTTGATTTTATTAGGAATCGGTGCCATGGTAGGAACTGGGATTTTTACCATTACAGGAACCGCAGCAGCCACGCTTGCTGGTCCGTCACTGGTTGTATCCATAGTGATTTCTGCCCTGTGTGTTTCTTTATCCGCCCTCTTTTTCGCAGAGTTTGCTTCTCGTGTTCCTGCAACTGGTGGTGCTTATAGTTATTTGTATGCAATTTTGGGTGAATTACCAGCTTGGATTGCTGGTTGGTTGACCATCATGGAATTCATGACAGCAGTTTCTGGTGTAGCCTCTGGCTGGGCAGCTTATTTTAAAGGCTTACTCAATAACTATAGTATTTTAATGCCTCAAGCCTTGAATGGGACCTTTAATCCTGAGCAGGGTACCTATATAGACCTTTTACCTATTTTGGTATTGATACTGGTAACCGGTTTAGTTTTATTAAATTCCAAGGCAGCCTTGCGTTTTAATTCGCTTCTAGTCGTCTTGAAATTCTCTGCTCTTGCTTTGTTTATTCTAGTTGGTATCTGGTATATTAAACCGGAAAATTGGTCCAACTTTGCTCCCTTTGGTTTTGGTCAAATTTATGGTGGAAGTACTGGAATAATGGCAGGAGCATCTTTGATGTTCTTTGGTTTCCTAGGATTTGAATCTATTTCTATGGCTGTTGATGAAATTCAAAACCCACAAAAAAATGTTCCACGAGGTATTGTTTTGTCATTGACAATCGTAACGATTCTTTATGCTTTGGTTACATTAGTATTGACAGGGATTGTTCACTACAGCCAACTCAATGTGGACGATGCTGTCGCATTTTCATTGCGAAGTATAGGAATTGGTTGGGCAGCTAATTATGTGTCATTAGTGGCTATTTTGACTCTAATAACAGTGTGTATTTCTATGACTTATGCCTTATCACGTATGATTTACAGTTTAGCACGCGATGGTCTTTTACCTCGAAGTTTTAAGCAATTAAGCAAAACAAGTCGTGTTCCTAAAAATGCGACCATCTTAACTGGAGTTGCTTCTGCAATAGCAGCAGGAGTATTTCCACTAGCTAGTATCGCAGCATTTCTAAATATTTGTACGCTGGCTTATCTTATCTTACTGGCTTATGGAATTATAAAACTTAGAAAGGATAAGGGAATGCCTAAAGAAGGAGAATTCAAAACTCCCCTAGTTCCCTTGTTACCGATTTTATCTATTCTAATCTGTGTTTCCTTTATGCTTCAATATAGTATAGAAACATGGATTGCCTTTGGCATTGCTCTTGTAGTTGGACTTGTGATTTACTTTACTTATGGCTATCGTCATTCTACACTTTCTGAATAGAGAAAAAGCTGGAACTTCCCAGCTTTTTCTTTATTCTTTTTCAAAAGTAAAGCCTTCGCCAAGGATTTCGTGAGCTTCTGTAATAGTTATAAAGGCTTGAGGATCAATTCGATGAATCATTTCCTTCATTTTCACAATTTCATTTCTTCCGACAATACAGTAAATTATTTTTAAATCTTCTCGACTATAATAACCTTGACCTGAGATGAAAGTAACGCCTCTTCCTAGGTCATCATTAATCTCCTTAGCAAGTTGGTCAGGACGTTTTGTGATAATCATAAAGCCTTTACCTGCATAGCCACCTTCGCCGATCAAATCAATAACACGAGAAACGATAAAATCAAATAAGAGCGTGTAGGAAACCAATCTCAAATCCTTGAAGATTAGGAGAATAAGCATGAGAATACAAAAATCTAAGATAAAGAGCAGTTTCCCCATAGATATATGAGTGTATTTATTGAGAATACGAGCTAAAATATCAGTTCCCCCCGTTGTACCTCCAGCATTAAAAATAATTCCAAGACCAATTCCCAATAGAACCCCAGCTATAAGGGCTGTGATCAGTAAATCACCTTGAAGATCAATATGAAGGGGAATACGCTCAAAAAAAGCCAACCAAGCTGACAAAGCTAAGGTTCCAAGCAAACTAGAATAGAGAGATTTTGCTCCAAAAATCTTCCAAGATAGGAGGAAAAGGGGAATATTAATCAGCAGGTTCATGAGAGAAACGGGGATTTTAAAAAGATAAAAGGTGATGAGAGTAATACCTGTTGCCCCTCCTTCAAAGAGATGATGGGGAACTACAAAATAAGTTAGCCCAAAAGCATAAATAGCAGCACCTAGTAAAATGGTTAAAATTGGATAAATTTTTTTAATCATAGGGACCTCTTTTCTTATAAGTAGATTATATCAAATTTTTAAGGAAAATTTGATTGACTCCATTAGGATTTTTAATCTTTTTTTGATATAATTAAAAGTAAGAAAACCAATCTGAATCCTAAAATAGAAAGATTGATACTATGACAAAAATTAAGATTGTAACCGATTCATCTGTTACTATTGAACCTGAACTAGTAAAACAATTAGATATCACTGTTGTTCCATTATCTGTAATGATTGATAATGTTGTTTATTCTGATGCGGATTTGAAAGAAGAAGGTAAATTTCTTCAGTTGATGCAAGAAAGTAAGAATCTTCCGAAAACAAGTCAGCCACCTGTAGGTGTCTTCGCTGAAGTTTTTGAAGAACTATGCAAGGATGGTAGCCAGATTCTTGCTATTCATATGTCTCATGCCCTTTCTGGTACTGTAGAAGCGGCACGTCAAGGTGCTAGCTTATCTACTGCCGATGTGACAGTTATTGATAGTTCCTTCACTGACCAAGCCCTGAAATTCCAAGTTGTTGAGGCTGCGAAGTTAGCACAAGAAGGCAAAGATATGGAGGAAATTTTAACTCGCATAGAAGAGGTAAAAAAACACACAGAACTCTATATTGGTGTTTCTACTTTGGAAAATCTTGTCAAAGGTGGACGAATTGGCCGTGTAACTGGATTGTTGAGCTCCCTTCTCAATATACGTGTTGTCATGCAGATGAAAGACCATGAATTGCAGCCAATCGTTAAAGGTCGTGGAGCTAAAACTTTTAAAAAATGGTTAGATGAATTGATAACATCGCTCTCTGAACGTTCTGTAGCAGAGATTGGAATTTCATATTCTGGTAGTGCTGATTGGGCCAAAGAGATGAAAGAAAGCTTACAAGCTTATGTTGAAAAGCCAATTTCAGTTTTGGAAACGGGCTCTATTATTCAAACTCACACGGGTGAGAACGCTTGGGCTATTTTAGTACGTTACTACTCTTAAAAAAATAAATAAAATGGGAAGAAATAGCGTTTTTAACTTGACCTAAAAGGGATTTTAGGATATGATTATAATTGTTAATTAGAAATTAAATTGGAGGAATCATTAACATGGCAAACAAACAAGATTTGATCGCTAAAGTAGCAGAAGCTACAGAATTGACTAAGAAAGACTCAGCAGCAGCAGTTGAAGCTGTATTCGCAGCAGTAGCTGACTACCTTGCAGCTGGTGAAAAAGTTCAATTGATCGGTTTTGGTAACTTTGAAGTTCGTGAGCGTGCTGCACGTAAAGGTCGCAACCCACAAACTGGTAAAGAAATCACAATTGCAGCTTCTAAAGTTCCAGCATTCAAAGCTGGTAAAGCTCTTAAAGACGCTGTTAAATAATCAGCATTTGAAAAGCCTATTGTATCAAGTTTTTGAGCTTGGTCAATAGGCTTTTTTGTGTATAGAGGGCAAAAAAGGGGCAGAATCTGAATGAACTAGTACCGGAACAAATATTTCAAATACTGGCTAATTCAAATTGCGTAGCAGAAAGCATACAAATGAAATTGATTATAGTAAAATAGGATATGAATTATTAAGAAAGTTGGTTCTTTATTGGAAACGATAGTATTTTCAATCTCCGTTTTTTTAGCAGGGATCTTGTCCTTCTTTTCCCCTTGCATTTTCCCTCTGTTACCTGTTTATACTGGAATTTTATTGGATGATCAGGAAAGCGCAAAAAGCTTTTCTTTGTTTGGGAGAAAAGTTGCGTGGTCCGGCTTGATTCGAACTCTTTGCTTTATCGCAGGCATTTCACTCATTTTCTTTATTCTAGGATTTGGTGCTGGTTACTTTGGTAATATTCTCTATGCCAATTGGTTTCGCTATACCATGGGTACGATTATCATCATCTTAGGTTTACACCAGATGGAAATTTTTCATTTTAAGAAATTAGAGATTCAAAAAAGTTTTACTTTTAAGAAATCAGCACCCAATCGTTATTGGTCAGCCTTTTTACTCGGTATTACCTTTAGCTTTGGTTGGACGCCTTGTATTGGTCCAGTTTTAAGTTCTGTTTTAGCGCTTGCGGCTTCTGGAGGCAATGGTGCTTGGCAAGGTGCAATCTATACCTTGATTTACACTCTGGGGATGGCCATTCCTTTCTTGGTTTTGGCTCTAGCTTCAGGCGTAGTTATGCCATATTTTAGTAAAATTAAACGTCATATGATGCTACTGAAGAAAATTGGTGGTTTCCTTATTATTTTAATGGGAATTTTATTACTATTAGGACAAGTAAATGTTCTAGCTGGAATTTTTGAATAAAGGAGAAAAAGATGAAAAAAGTAATGTTTGCTGGCTTAAGCCTCTTGTCATTAGTTGTATTGATAGCTTGTGGTGAGGAAGAGACTAAAAAGACTAAAGCACCAGAACAATCCCCAAAACAACAGCAACAAACGACTGTACAACAAATTGCTGTTGGGAAAGAGGCGCCAGATTTTACCTTGCAATCAATGGATGGCAAAGAAGTAAAGTTATCTGATTATAAGGGTAAAAAGGTTTATTTGAAGTTTTGGGCTTCATGGTGTGGTCCATGTAAAAAAAGTATGCCTGAGTTGATGGAATTAGCGGCGAAACCAGATCGTGATTTTGAAATTCTTACTGTTATTGCACCAGGAATTCAAGGTGAAAAAACTGTTGAGCAATTCCCACAATGGTTCCAAGATCAAGGTTATAAGGATATCCCAGTTCTTTATGACACAAAAGCAACCACATTCCAAGCTTATCAAATTCGAAGCATTCCTACAGAATACCTGATTGATAGTCAAGGAAAGATTGGGAAGATTCAATTTGGTGTTATCAGTAATGCGGATGCAGAAGTAGCCTTTAAAGAAATGAAATAGAATCAAGATTTTAAAATAGTATTTATATAATCAAGAACCTAAGACAAAATAGTTCTCAGCCACAAAAAAAGCTAGAGATTTCCAATAGCGGAACTCTAGCTTTTTAATTTTGAGTCGTTCTCTTATTGTATTTGAGGAGGTTATTGGCCATAAGTACCAATCCCATGTCAATTCTCACTTGACGCTTCCCTCTCAGATTCCATCTCTTGTAACCCAAACAAGCCTTTATCTGCCCAAAGACAGGTTCCACCTCAATCTTGC
>NZ_JASHAR010000019.1:0-40937 GCF_047465045.1 Streptococcus mitis | reverse complement strand
AGTGCGTTGCGACAGTTCTGTCTGTCAACTGACTAGCTGGCGTCCATTCTTGCGCATTTGCAGAGTACTCTAGACTGAGTACTGGGTTGGTTTGACCTTGTAGCTGGATACTGTTAACTTGATGGATACGATCAAGCTTCATACCTAGATAGCTATGAGCAGGAAGTTTGGTTCCAGCTGGAATTTGAAGCTCGTAACTACCCAAGCTATCCACTACTGGTGTTTCCTTCAAGGCATCCACGTTGGTGTCTGTTAAATCGCTATTTCCAGAACGTGTCTCAACAGAGAAGTCTTGGATACGCCACCAAATGTCACTTGCCTTGGTATTTCGCACTCGGATGTAACGAGCATTGATAGCTCTAGTCACTTCCTTAGTTTGTTCTCCTGCCAAACGATCTAATTCTTGCCACGCAATTCCATCTGTAGAGTACTCAAGTACACCTGTGGCAAGTTTATCATCAGTTCCTTGGCGAAGACGAACTTTAGTCACTGACTTAACTTCACCTAGGTCAAGTTGTGCCCAGGCATCTACTGGAGTCGTATTGCTGCCGTCAGCATTTGCCATCATGGCTTCTGTATTGTCCTTGCCATCAGTGATTTGACGGGCTGAGGTATTTAGCTTGTAAACTAAGTTTGAGCTAAGACTAACTGTCGTCGCTTGTTGGCCACGTGCTTTTTCAACTGGACGGTTGACTGCAATTTCCTGAACCGCAAACCAGGTATTTTCACGATCTTCTGTCGCAACCATACGAACTGCCTTAGCCTTAATATGGAGATTCTCAAATTTAAGAAGAGATTCATTTCCGACATAGCTTGGCTCTTTCAAGGTTACCCAGTTATCATTTTCATCCAAATACTGCACTTCAGCCTTGCTAAAGGTATCATGTGGATTTGCCTGAGTTCCCATAGCAAAGGTCAAGGTTTGGATATCTACCGGTTTGTTGAATTTCATACCGATATAATCACCTGTCTTGATACTACTTGGTGATTTAATCAAGGCATGAGTTGCCAAGTCACCATCCGTTACTTCTGCCAAACCACCTTCTACACCTGTTCGATTGGTAATAAAGGTGCTGATGATTTTATCAGGGTGCAAGACTTTTTGAACTTCAGACGCTAGAACTTCTTTCAAAGATAGGATAAATGGACGGATATGTTGAACACCCAATTCAGCCTTTTCAAGATGGTCTACATAATGGAAGGTATGAGTTTGAGACTGTTCATACAATTTCAAACCTTTATAGTAGCTGTCCCAAAGTTTGGCTGCATCATTTGTAGTCATAGCCTCTGTTCCTGTTAGGAAGGCATCAAGGGCATTCATTTGGTCGATTGCATTATCCAACCAATAGTGGATTTGTGCAACCATTTTTTGATCACCTGATGCTTTATAAAGTTCAGCTGCTTCTTTAATCTTGGCAAATTCTGCACGCAAGGCTACACGCTCTGCAGTTACATCCTGACCCGCTTTGAGCTTAGTCATGAAGTCTGTCAATTTTGGAGCTAATTCAACTGATTCTTCTAGTTTAACGACACGACCGTCCATGTTTTGGTTGATCATGTGCTTACCGAGTTCGCGGAAGGCTGCTAATACCTTGCTATCTTCAAAATGGCCATTTTCAACAAAGTTGAAGGCAATGTCATTGAGTTTCTTAGCTTCTTCTTCTGATTTCCACTGTTTCCATGTATATTGAGCTCCAGCAAAGAGGGCAATCTTAGATGGTTCAGACTGTTGCATTGGGTTCAACATGATACCAGACAGCAAGCTTGGATCTACATTCGGATGAAGGAATTTCTCACCACCACCTAGAATCAAGTGTTGTTTAGAGTTATCTGTAACTGGCCAGTTCACCCAAAGTGATACTGGGCGATAAGTCTTCCCACCTGCAGTTAGATTGTTCTTGAGAGTTGATAGGAAACTTTCAGAAACTTCACCCCAAATCTTACCACCCGTCAAGGTCATAGAGGTTGAACTTGGGAGATTTTCATTTAGAGATTTCAACTCTGCTTCACGCCCATTACCCCAATACTGACCTGGAACAAAGATCATTTCTTTGCGAAGACCACTATAAGTTCTTTGCATTTCTGTCAACCAGTTGGTCATGTCCTGCATCAAGCGGTTGTAGCTATTGTAGCCTCCAACTGGACTCGGTGCATCATCGGCTAGAATACCAAATTCACGGACACCCACTTTCATCAACTGAGTAAATTTAGCCTTGATGGTTGCCAAGTCTTCTTGGTAATGCGCTTCATTACCAAAGCGGATACGGTTGTTCATGAATGGATGGATGGTCCAGACATAGCGAGTTTTACTTTGATTTCCGACGCGAGCCAGTTCACGAATTTCAGCTAGTTTTTCTTCTGGGTAAAGTTCACGCCATTTCTTGTTGTGGTATGGATCATCTTTTGGTGCGAAGAAGTATTGAGTTAATTTCAAATCGCCACCAAAACGCATGAGTTCAGCACGATCTGCATTAGACCATGGATTTCCATAGTAACCTTCGATGAAACCACGGTTCTTGATTTCAGCGTAATCTTCCACTGTCACATTGCGAAGGACTGGAACTTGACTTTCCTTGAGCATGTGTTTCAAGGTTGTCAAACCATAGAAGACCGCATCTGTGTCTTTTCCGACGATGGAAATCGAATTATCCTTGATGGTCAAAGCATAGGCATCAATCTTATCAAAGAGACCTGCTGAAACGTTAGGCAAGTTTTGTTCTGCTTGTGAGCCTCGTCCATGCACTCCCAGATAGATATTAGTTGCGCCAGTAACTGCTGATTGACTAGTAGTGTAGGATACTTGATTGTCCTGCAAGACACTCTTCAAGCGATTACGAGTATAGATATCGAGTTGATCTCCCATCACCAGATTGACTTGCTTACGAAGAGCTGTTACTCCTTCTCCATAAGTCACTTTTTGTGGAGTTGGGAAGACCTTGTACTCTTTCTTGAGATAATCTGCGCTCTTGCTCGCAGCTGCAATGCTGTCTTCACTAGCTGGTTTGCTTGCAGTGAATTGATCTGCCAATTCAACTGTTCCATCACCTGTTTGCTCTACTTTTGGAGTTTCAGGTGTAGATGGTTGTTCTGGTTCTGGTGTTTCTTGTCCCTCTTTGATAGGTTTCAATAGATGAACTTCAGCTGCACTTGCAAATCCTCCAACACCTGCTAGAACTTTCAACTCAATCTTGTTGGTATGAACCGCTGCAAAGTTAACTGTTTTTTCTTGGGCGTTGTTATCCCAGTTTCCTTCTGAAACCTTGACCATTTGGCCATCTTTTTGTGCATAGATCTCGTAGCGAGTCACGACCCCATTTCCACCACCTGGACGAGGAAGATAAGTCAAACCATTAACTTTTTCTGCTTCTTTCAAGGTCATAGAAAGAGTGTACGGAGCAGTATCACCAGTCCACTTAGTATGCCAGAAGGTGTTTGGATCATTGTCAAAGGCTTTTTCAACAGCGCCTTCAGTCGCTGTTCCTGGTGTTTCTTGACTAGTTGCAGAAACTGTGAAATGCTCTGTTGGAATCAAACGAGGATTTACAAATGGTTTATCTGACAACTCAGCACTGTGTAAGATTCCTTTAAACCCACCGATACTTTCAAGCGGTAGAACCAAGCTATTGTGGGCAAAGCGAGGGTGAGCTGGATTTGCGATACGTTCAATCTTCTCACCATCCACATAGAATTCCGTTGATTGTGGTTTGGTCACGATAGAGATTTGATAACGTTTATTCTTTTCAAGTTTTTTCTTGAATTGGATATGGAACTGTTCAAATTGATAAGCAAGGTAGCCATCTTTATCAGCCAGATAGATACGATTGTCTCCACTTGTTGAGAAGGTTTGTTCGCCGTCACCAGTGACAGTTACATCAAACTTCAAGACATGACTTGGACCAACATCACCTACCAGGCCTTCGATACTGCTGTCTTTCTCAAAAGCTAATCCCTGATCGCTTGTCTTCACCTTCTTACTTGCATAGTTCTTCACTGTATCAGGATTGATGGTAAACAAGTCGCTTTGATCAATCGCTCTATCAGGATTTGACTGTGGCGCATAAGGGCTCGTTGGTAGGGTACGTTCTGCAAAGGTCGCAGCCGCACGGTCAGATCCCCAAGTGCGTTCTGCAGTTGTTTGCATGCTCTTGAAGAAGCGTTTAAAGATATCATAAGAGGTCAAACCTGTCTCATGAAGATCAATATTATCATTCCAAACTGCGTGGCCACCACCAATTACACTTGGATTTGATGCTTCTAGAAGTGGACCATGATCTGTTCGGAAATCATTTGGTGTCCACCTATTGTATTGTGCTTCATAGTTAGCATAGTCTCCAAAAGCTGCTTGACGATTATCTCCATTTGGTACACTATAGGTTGGAATATATGTTATGTTAATAATCTTAGCTCCCTGAGCAATGGCTTCTTTTGGTTGTTGCCAACCGATACTCCAAATATCAACTTCTACATCTTTCCAATCAACTGCTGTTTTACCTCGTTTTGCACTGAGCGATCCCCAAATACGTGGCGTATAGCCTTTTCCTTTTATGTACTTGATCATATCATTGACATAACGGCGATAGCTTTCTCTACTACCATAATATTCGTCCGTACCGATATGAACAGTGGATACGCCATGAAGCGGTGCATCTGGTCCATCTAGGAGTTTGTCATAAACTGATTTGACAAAGGCTAAGGTTTCATCATACTTTTTATCTAAGTCAAGCATGGCAACACGCTCTACATTATGTTTACCTCTGTAATCACTTAGACTACCTTGATACATAAGATCTGGACGCACTTTAACAAAGGACAAAGCATGACCTGGTGTATCAATTTCTGGCACTAGGTTGATATGCAAAGCCTTAGCAAGCTTAATGATATTTTGCATTTCTTCCTTGGTGTAGTGCTCATCTGATGTTAATTTTTGCCCATTCTTACCGACAATATCTGTCTCTACACGGAAACCTGTCTTAGCATGTTCTAGAACATACTTAAGCTCTTCTTCTTGTGTTAGGTTCTTACCTGCCAAGTGTTCCTTTAGGAAGATATAGTTATCGTTGAGGTGCAACTGCAAGTCGTTCATCTTGTAGTAAGCCATGTTGAGCATGATGTCTACAAGGGTGTCATAAGGGATAAATTTACGACCTGTATCTAGCATAAAGCCACGGTGACTGAAGCTTGGGAAATCACGAATTTCTCCATTTTGGAGATTACTTTCCCCCATTTGAAGAAGAGTACGAGTAGCATAGAAGGCTCCTGTGTTCGTTGCAGCTTCGATGGTAATGACACCATCTTGGATAGTGATGCCATAGCCTTCCTTACCATACCCCTTATTTTCAACTTTTTTAAATTCAATTCGTTTTTGAGCCTGCTTGTCACCTGTCGCAAGTTCCAATCCACGGCTTGCAAGGTCTGACTGGTAGAAGGTTGCAGCCTGATCAAAGCCTGAATCCCCCGTCGCAAGAACTGTATCTGAAGTGATAGAAGATTGACCTTCTTTTCCATACCATTGTTGAACAGCTGGTGCTACTTTTGGTTTGACACCCACACCTTCGTCCTGATGTAGCCCCTTGATGACTACTTCAAATTCTTTAGTAAAGGTATGTGAATCTTTAATTTGTTCTACCATAACCTTAACGCGTTGATCAGTTAAAGGCTTATAGATATGATTTTGAAGGTCAATCACTCCTTGTTTGTTACTTCCAATCAAACTAACTTGACCAGGCAATTTAGGCAATACAAGTGATTTTCCATCTTCAGCAACCGTTAGTTCCGTTACTTGACGAATATCTGTCGGTTTACTGGCATCTGGAATGTTTGAGTAGGCACGGATTTCTTGGATACCCACATTTTTCCATTGCCTAGTACCAGCTTGATAATCTGTAATTTCAAGTTTGAGATACTTTGCTTGAATGGCTTCTTTCAAGTCAACTCTTTCATCAAGGACTGGTTCTCCTGATTTTTTATGAAACAATTTCCATTCTCCAGGACCTGACCCATTAACATTGTCTTGACCGGCATAATAGAGATTCCATGATTTGATATTTGGGTCATTTTGTTCACCACGAACACGGCGATCCCAATCAATCTCAACATGTTTAATCAAGGTTGGCTTTTCAAATTTAAATTCGATTGTTGGATTCACAACATCTCGATCAGTTGCCCAGTGAGTTTCTGGTTTGCCATCGATTGCTTTGTCTACAGTATTTTGTGTCTGAGCTTCTTGGTTTGAAGCTGTAACAGTCGCATTTTCTAAATGATTGACATCAGGAGTTGCAACCACATCTTTTGCCACTGGAGTTTCTGACGGTTTTGCAGCTGGAGCTACCTCTTCTTTAGGTGTAACTGCTGGTTTCGGAGTCACTTCTTCCTTAGGAGTGACAGTTTCAGCTGGTTTTGCTTCAGGAGTAACTGCCCCCGTATTTTTAGGCTGTGTTGCTGTCTCAGTCGGTTGTGTTTCAGTAGCTTCACTTGGACTTGCTGCTTCAGCCTTTTCAATAGCTGCGGCTAAATCGTCCGGCAGCTTATCTAGAGGCTGAGCTTGTGTGATTGTTCCTTCTTTCTCAGGTGTTCCAACTGTCTCTGCTGCTTGCACTACATTTGCACCAAATATACTAGCACCGATCATTACAGAGGCTGCACCAATTGCAAATTTTCGAATACTATAGTGGCAGCGTCTTTCAAAAAAATGTCTATCCATCTTTCTCCTATTCCTTTCTCCCACTTATTACAGTAAGCGGTCTCATTTCCCATTTAAAAATGGAGAGAACCTAGAGGTTCTCTCCAACTAAGTTATTTCTGTCTGAATTCTAATTCCTGTAAACTCTAAAATCCAGTCTTCTTTAATTTTCTTTACGTTTTGTTGCAAGGACAGCAGCAGATAGGGCAAGACTGACGCCAGCTAGGAAGATAGCTGTATCCGATTGACTTTCTCCTGTTTCTGGCAATCTCTTCTTATCTTCTGTTGAAACTGAAGTTTTAGATTCCGCAAGTTTTCCTTGTCCCAATTGACTAATTTGATACTCAGGTTTTTCAATAGTTGGTGCTGCTTGATCGCCTGCTGTAGCCAATAGCCCTGTGTAAGCTGGCTTTTCGTTTACCAAAGCTTCTACCGCATTGACGCCACCATAAAATTCTGGCTGAGTTGCTAGTGTTGGTGCTTCTTCTTCACCTGCTGTTCCAAGTGGACCTTTATACTCAGGCACTTCAAGAATTGGTGCTGCCTCTTCACCTTTACTACTTGTAGGAGCATCAGGTTTAGTAGTCTGATCTTGTAGTTGGTTGAGATATTCTGCAAAGTAGGCAACCATTCTTTCAGTCAAGAGATGGTTATCCGTAGCATATTTCATGCTAGCTACTACACTTGCTACCTCCTCTTGATGCTCTTTGCTGGTCAATTTTTGAGCTTTTGATAAAGCTGTTTCATAACCTGACAAATCAAGAGCTGTTTCTGCAACCTGTGGACGACTAAAGATAAGTTCAGCAGCTGCTTGATATTTATCACCACCGTCTCCATAAGTCTTAGTACCTGTCAAAACAATTTTCTTAGCCTTGATTGTCTTACCAAAATCAATATCTTTTGGTTTGTTGTTATCTGGCCAATCAGTTGCAGTGAAAGTGTGTTCTTTACCAGATTCATCTGTCACAACAAGTTTCACATCACGCAAGTTACCATTTGATCCTGACCCACGTGGTACATAACGGAATCCAGTGATTTCTGTCGCTTCTTTTAATACCATTGTTGCAGGTTTACCAACATCTCCACCATTCCAAGACGTATGCCATAGACTTGATAAGTTACCATCAAAGGCATTTGCTAAATCTTCTCCCGCTTGCGCTGGAGCATTTAGACTTTCAAAGTCTTCTGCTACCAAGGCTGTTTTCTTTTGTACCAAGGCATTCTTCAGAGCATCAATCTTAGCAATTTCAGCACGCGCTTCTTCCACGCTAATGTCATCATCTGCTTGACTGAGGTTAAAGACAGCTTCCTTCAAGGCATCCATAGATTCCTTAGTATAGTTGGTCATGGCAACTGTTGGCAAGTAGTTCTTCAGAGCATTTTCTGTCAACATCTTACCAGTTAGAGCGACTTCCTCGATTTGAAGTTTATCCATGATGAAGTCATTGTAACCACGGAAGTTCGCATTTCCACCAGAATCTCCACGAGTATTGCTTGCGTTACCAGTTGAGTAGATACCAACCCAAGTATCGCCTGTTTCTGCACCTGTTACAAGGAAGGTTACCTTCTTAGCTTTCTTAGAATCTGTCCAAGTATTTGGCAATTCATGCATTTCCAAATTGCTTGCTTGATTACCGCGACGTCCTGATTGGAATTCTCCCTTACCGACTACAAAGGCGTAGGTATTGTCAGAGCCTGCTTCGTATTCAAAGGTTACACGATAAGTCTTACCAGCTTCAAAACGGAAGTTTTGAGGAATTGTTTGGTAAACCAAGTTACGACGGCTAACTAGCCCATTTGTCTTCAATGACCAATTTCCTTCGATAACATCATCGACTTTCTTACCATTCCAATCACGTTGTGTATATGGATCATGTTTTTCAGATAAGTGAGTACGATTATCCTCAACTCCTTCGATACCACCAATTACAAATGGGAAAATACCTTGAGCGACATTTTCAAAGTCTTGTTTAAAGGTTCCTTTAGCTGTATCATGATTATCTCCGTACATACTTGAATTGTTTTCAAAGGTACGAATTTCATCAAAGTAAGTTGCTTCATCACCAGCTTCACGACTCAAAGTAAGAGTGACATTTGATACATCTGAACCTGTTGTAAAGAAGGCATACATATTTTGGAAGTAACTTGTATCGTCAACTGTAGCATTGTCACGACGAGTATTATGGGCATAGGCCTTAACATAGTTAAGAGCTAGTGATTTATTGGTATAGCTAGTCACTTCTTTTTCACCAGTATTTACTGTGATACTTGCCTTAGCATTACTACGATTATCAACGCCAACATAAACGGCATACTTAGTATTTGGTTTCAAGCCAGTCAGTTTCTGAGTAAGGCTTACTGTGCTCTTATTGCCTTGGATACGAAGCATTTCATTTGCGCCTTGTGATTTGACAATTTCTGCCTTAGAAGCATCACCAGAAATAGTCCAGTGTTTCAAAGTTCCACTGTTAAATCCTTGGTCATAGATATGCATACCTTCACTCCATGACATTTCAGGATTGGTTTGTTTTGAACGGTAGAGAACATATGGTTGATTTGCTAGTAGGTCTAGGGTAATCTTGCCATCTTTTACTGTTAATTCTTGCTCTTCTGTCTTACCTTGGTCAGTTAGCTTGTAAAGGTAAACCTTGCTATTTGCCCAATCGCTAGGAAGCGTCCAAGTTGTTGCACCAGCTTGCGTATTGAAGTAGTACATCTTTTCCTTATCAGCAGGAAGTTTCTTACCATTCGCATCCCAGTTCCAAGGAGTCAAGTAAGCTGATCCATCTTGGATGACACGCCCATTGAGCGTTACTGTACGTTCACGGTATTGCGGGCTATTGACATCATTTGACTTACGAGTCACAACTACCTTATTGTTGTCAGCATCTACCAATTCCACTCGCATTTCTGGAGTCCATTTATAGGTGCTACCGTTATCAGACATGGTAACAGGTGTACCATTTTCCCATTTACTTACAGTGAAGTGTTGGAAGTACTTAGTCATGACGTCATGAGCAAACAAGTTAGTTACATAGCCATTGTAATCACTTCTTCCTTGCCAACCTTCAAAGTCTTTCATGCTGTAACCACCTAGAAGTGGATAGTTAGCTGCACCACCGTAACTTCTGTAATCCCCAACCCAAGAATCTTTTTGGTGGTTGCGGATAAAGCGCGTGATAGCACTGTTGATACCTTTATTAGTGTAGCCACCATAGGTCAAGTCAGCTGCCCAGTGTTGGAAGGTAGAGTCGTATTCACCACCATGGCCCCACTCGATTGCAAAGCGCCAGCCTTGTTTGTTAATTTCTTTAGCAAGAACGTGGGTAGCCCAGGCACCATTATCACCTGATTGGCCATTGCCCCAAACGTCCACATAGATAAAGTCGAGACCTTCACCAAGTTTTTTCTTCAATTCTTCCCAGCGAGCTAAGCGACCATGCGCCAAGTCATAAGCAGCATCAATGTTGATACCTTGGTCTAACCAGTTCCAACCATAGCTGTAGCTTCCATCTGGATTCTTACGAAGAATATTTTCGTTAAAGTATTTAGACTCAGGATAAGTTTCAGAAGCGTTGACGTGGATACCTAGATGAGCTCCATATTTCTTCGCTTTCTCAATCAAAGCCTTGAAGTCTTCGACACCACCAATACGTTTACCAATATCAGCATAGTTCAAGTGGCCTGAGTCATGACCTTCACTACCATAACCTTTAAGAAGGACACCTTGTCCAAGACCATCTGTATGGAGATTGATCTTCTTGATACCATCCAAGGTCATAAGGAATGGGTTTTGTGCTTGAGAACCAAAGTTCATCGCAATACGATATGCTGTGATATCCTTGACTTTTTCCCAACCTTGAGGGTTGTTCATGATACTACGATAAGCAATGGCACCATCTTGCCAGTCCACTTTCTTATCCGCATTAGCATCTTCAGTGATTACAACCTTGGCACTTGGAAGTTCTTTAGTATATTCTGGGAAGACAATGCCCTTATAAGCTTTTTCCCATTGCCATTCAGAGCTATGAATTCCGACATAGTTAGCATTTCCGACTGTTTCTTTGTAGGCTGTCAAACGAGTCCAGTCATTAGAGCCACCACCGTAGCTGTTTTGAGAATTACTCCAAACACCTGCAGCGAGCTTATCTGTAGAAACAAATCCATACATGTAACCCTTAGCCAAGTCCTTCATTGGATTGGTTACATCGATATGATCATCCCCACTGACATGCGTATTATTTGACATAGTTGCCCCATCAAACTTAGCACCAGCTTGGTCACTTGAAACAGAAACTAAAGCATTCCCAAGGAAACTAATCGTAGAGAGCAATTTTCTTTCATCATCAATCTTTTGACCTGGAGTGACTTGATTGTGGTTGACAATCTTGGTCACATCAAAGTGCAATTGATTATCCACAACTTGCAGACGAACTGTCATATCCGCATTGATAAGATTAGCCTCATCACGGAGTTTCATTTCATATTCTGCAGTTGTTTCATTGATTTTCTTATAAGTAACCTCAGGAGTGATTTTGTGGTTATTGATAAATATTTGATTGAACTGTTGAACCTGTCCAGGTAAAGTATGGCCATTCAGTGTGTATTCCTTAACACGTGGAAAGGCTTGGTCAATCACCGCTTTTAGTACTTTAGACTGAATAGTATCATAAGTCACGTTACTATCATCTACTACCGCTCCAGTTTCTTTTTCAGCAGTAGCTTCAGTAGTTTGAACTCCATCCTGATTGTCAGTCTTAATATTTACAACTGTCTTTTCAGTACCATATGTACCAGCTTTAAGTAGGATTTTCTTTTCATTTTTAAGATTTTCATTAACAGCCGCTGGCAAAGTAACTGTATCAAAAAGTTTTACATCATTATTTGTTGCATTCAGCTGACCATCTGATTTTAAGCTAATAGTCAGATGATTCACCGATCCATTTACTGGAGCTGCAACACGACCACCTTGATACCATGTGCTACTACCTGGTGTCTTATATTCCCAGAACCAACCTGATTTATCATATCCAACAAAGACATTATTGTTTGTATCTTTAAATTTCAAGAAGACTCCAAAACGTGATTTTCCTGTTTCAGATTCTTCTTTGAAAGTGAGATCCACATTCGCATTCCCATTCGCATCCACAGTCAATCCTTGTTTTTCAAACAAGGCTGGTTTGCTGGCATTGTCATTTTGATCTGTTGAAGATAGCTTATTGTATCGGACACCATTTTCTTCACGAACGGCTACAGTCCCTTGCTGTTCTTTGCTTGCTACAGTTTGCCATTCTGGAGTGACTTCCTTTGGCGTCTCTGGCTTAGCTGTTGCTGGTTTTTCTTCTTTTGGCTTTTCTTCAACTGGTTTTTCAGTTTCCTCTAGATTCGCAGGTTTTGAACTAGAGATTCCCTTAATATGATCTTGGATCCATTTTAATTGAGCTGGAGAGAAAAGGATTCCTCCACTACGGACTCCAACCACACCATTTTGATGAACACCAATCAATTTACCATCCGTGTCAAAGATACCGCCACCGCTAGCACCTGGTTGTCCACCTTGATAACCAACTCCTTGGACTCCTTCACCATAAGATTCAGCAAAATCCACAGCACTGTTAATAACTGGCGCTAACTTGCCAGCAGGATAGCCAAACATATTGACTTTATCGCCAACTTTCTTAACAACTGGCTTTTCAGTAACTTCTACAGGAGCATTTTCAAGAACTGTACGCAATCTTACAAGAGCCAAATCGTTCTTATAGCCCTTTAGATAGCCATCCCGATCCCAGTGAATCACATCTTTTTTACTAAATTTTACATCATCTAAACCAGGGTAGGATATACTAAAAATATCGCCATCCCCTTTATCATTATCCACAACCTTACGAATATTTCCATCTTGTTGATCCTTGATAAAGTTGTGAGAAACAGTCAAAACAAGATCCTTACCAATGACAATACCACTACCTTCTCCTGATGGAGTCTTAATCTTAACAGTAGCGCCATAGTTCAATTCTCCATTTTTTGTTTTGGCAACATCGTCAGGAACAAGACTACCAGTATCTTGAGCTAATTGGTCTTTATTTACCTCTTTGCCATTATCAGTAGCTTTTTCAACTTTGCCTTCCAATTCTTTCGGCAACTTGTCAGTAGTTTCTTTGTTTTCCTTTTCAAGAGCTAGTAATTCTTCTTCAGTTTTAGGTCCATCTGTTGTTTCAGCAGAACCCGGATTTGCTGCTGCAGCTTCTTTATCGAACTCCCGTCCATTATCGCTCGCTTTTTTATCCAGATTAGCAAGCTCACTTGGCAAATTATCTGTTGAGCCAACTGTTGGTGTGTTAGCCATTACTGGAGCAGTAGCAAAAAAACTAGCCCCAATCATAACTGAAGCAGCACCTAGTGCAAATTTACGAATACTGTATGTACAGCGTTTTTCAAAAAATCGTTTATCCATTAACTCCTAATTCCTTTCATCGATTTCCGTAAGCGTTTACATTTCTTGTTCGAAAAATACTCCTTTCTATCTGAAAAGTGCAATGCTTAACGTTTATAAAAAAATAATTACACTTTTAATATAACAAATATTGACAGATAAAGCAATAGAAAAGCGATGAAAATTGCTAATTTTTTCTTTAAGTGACTTCCACTTGTACTAGAGGTGGAAGTTAGTAATTTCTTCTTTATTCTGACAAAACCATGCTCTGAGATATAGGGGGAAATTGTCACAAAATAAAAAGAGTCTGGAACAATAGTCCCTTATCTCCAAAAAAAGAACCTGAGACAAAATAGTTCTCAGCCACAAAAAAGCTAGAGATTTCCACTTGCGGAACTCTAGCTTTTTAATTTTAAGTTGTTCTCTAACTTTTTAGTCAGTTATTTCCACACAGAAAGCATCCCATGGAGCTAAGATTTGTTTTTCAACTGCTTCTTGAGCCGCAGTGTTTTCAATCAAGACTGATTTAACATTTCCTTCTACTGCCAAGTCTTGCTCTTCATTGGACAAGTTAGCCACAATTAGGAAGCGTTGGTCCCCATCTTTACGGATATAGGCAAAGACCTTGTCGGCCGTCTCCAGTAATTCAAAATCAGCTCGAATCAGCCAGCTGTTCTCCTTGCGGATTTGAACGAGTTTTTGATAAGTATAGAAAATAGAATCTGGATTTGCCAGCGCTTCTTGAACATTAATTGCTTGATAGTTTGGATTCACCTCCAACCAAGGTTGACCTGTTGAGAAACCAGCGTTTTTGCTCTCATCCCATTGCATCGGAGTACGGGCATTGTCGCGACCAATGACACGGATACTATCCATGATTTCTTCCATCGGAACGCCTTTTTCAAGAGCTTCACGCGCATAGTTGAGGGATTCAATATCTTCTACTTGGTCCAGTGTTTCAAACGGATAGTTGGTCATCCCAATCTCCTCACCTTGGTAGATATAAGGTGTTCCTCTCATGAGATGAAGCAAAATTGCGAAGGCTTTGGCAGATTTTTCGCGGTATTCCTGGTCATTTCCCCATATTGAGACGATACGAGGAAGGTCATGATTGTTCCAGAAGAGCGAATTCCAGCCGTCCTCAACTCCTAATTCTGTCTGCCATTTGTTGAAAATCTCTTTTAACTTAGCAATATTCAGTTCTTTTTGATAGTGCCATTTAGGCTGACCTTCCTGATACTGAAGACCGATATGTTCAAACTGGAAGACCATAGACAACTCTTGCCCTTTTGGATCCGAGTAGAGCTTAGCAATTTCTGGCGTTGCTCCCCATGTTTCCCCTACTGTTAAGAGATTCTTATCTCCAAAGGTCGCCTGATTCATCTCCTTGAGATAAGGGTGGAGCATAGGACCATTATTGACTACCTTCTCGTCAGGAATTTTCCCAATCATGTCAATGACATCCATGCGGAAACCACCAATACCTTTATCAATCCAAAAGTTCATCATCTCATAGATTTTCTGGCGAAGTTTTTCATTTTCCCAGTTGAGATCAGGCTGTTTCTTGCTGAAAAAGTGGAGATAGTATTGACCTGACTTTTCATCGTATTCCCAAGCAGATCCGCTAAAGATAGACTCCAAATCATTGGGCTCATCTCGCCAGATATAGTAGTCACGTTCAGGACTGTCAGGATTTTCACAGGCCTCGACAAACCAAGCATGCTCATCCGAGGTATGATTGACCACCAAGTCCATGATGATGCGAATATCACGCTTCTTGGCTTCCGCAATCAGTTGGTCCATGTCCTCCATAGTTCCGAAAATAGCTGCAATCGCTTGATAATCAGCAATATCGTAGCCATTATCGTCCATAGGGCTGTCATAAACCGGAGAAAGCCAAATCGCTGTGATTCCTAACTTGGCTAGATAGTCCAACTTACTAGTAATACCTGGCAAATCACCAATTCCATCTCCGTTGCTATCCATAAAACTCTTAGGATAAACTTGATAGACTACGGCATTGTGCCACCATTTTTCTTGCATCTTCTTACCTCATTATTTTAATAATCTATAGTCTATGATAGCGCTTTTCTAATTTTTGTGCAAGCGTTTGCCTAATCTTTTTACTTCCTTTTTTAACTCCATAGTTTCCTAACTTCCAATTTTTTATTATAATAGAGGTCAGAGGTAAAAAAATGAAAAAACAAGCTTTTAGTTCTGAACAATATTTGAATCTACAACGTGACCATATTTTAGAGCGTATCAATCAATTCGACGGCAAGCTCTATTTGGAATTCGGTGGAAAAATGTTAGAAGATTTCCACGCTGCTCGTGTCCTTCCTGGTTATGAGCCTGACAACAAAATCAAGCTCTTGCAGGAATTGAAAGAGCAGGTTGAGGTTGTGATTGCCATTAACGCTAGCAACATCGAACATTCCAAAGCCCGTGGCGATTTGGGTATTTCCTATGATCAAGAAGTCCTTCGTTTGATTGATAAATTCAATGAATTAGGGATTTTTGTCGGCTCTGTTGTCATCACACAGTACGCTGGCCAACCAGCTGCAGATGCCTTCCGCAACCAACTTGAGAAAAACGGGATTGATTCTTATCTTCATTATCCAATCAAAGGATATCCAACAGATATGGATCATATCATTTCTCCAGAAGGTATGGGGAAAAACGACTACATCAAAACAAGTCGTAACTTGATTGTCGTAACTGCTCCTGGACCCGGTTCTGGAAAATTGGCAACCTGTATGTCCAATATGTACCACGACCAAATCAATGGTATCAAGTCTGGTTACGCTAAATTTGAAACCTTCCCGGTCTGGAATCTTCCCCTTCATCACCCAGTCAACTTGGCCTACGAGGCTGCCACAGCTGACCTTGACGATGTCAACATGATTGACCCTTTCCATCTCCAAACCTATGGAGAAACCACTGTCAACTACAACCGTGATATCGAGATTTTCCCAGTGCTCAAGCGCATGTTGGAACGTATCCTTGGTAAATCTCCATACGCTTCTCCTACAGATATGGGTGTCAACATGGTTGGTTTCGCTATTACAGATGATGAAGCTGCTGTCGAAGCTTCTAAACAAGAAATCATTCGTCGCTACTATCAAACTGTACTTGACTTCAAGGCTGAAAAAGTTGGCGAAGCTGCTGTCAAGAAAATTGAGTTGCTCATGAATGACCTCGGCATCACACCTGCAGACCGCAAGGTTGCTGTCGCTGCTCGTCAAAAAGCAGAAGAAACTGGCGGACCAGCCCTAGCCCTTGAATTGCCAACTGGTGAAATCGTGACTGGTAAGAACTCAGAGCTCTTTGGCCCAACAGCCGCTGCTTTGATCAATGCTATCAAGAAATCAGCTGACATTGATAAAGAAGTAAAACTCATCGAACCTGAACTTGTCAAACCAATCCAAGGTCTTAAAATCGATCATCTAGGTAGCCGCAACCCACGCCTACATTCAAATGAAATCTTGATTGCACTGGCTATCACAGCTACAGAAAATCCTGATGCTGCCCGCGCTATGGAAGAGCTTGGCAACCTCAAAGGAAGCGAAGCCCACTCAACCATCATCTTGACAGATGAAGACAAGAATGTCCTTCGCAAATTGGGTATCAACGTAACCTTTGACCCTTATTACCAATACGATCGCTTGTATCGTAAGTAAAGATTTGAACCTCTCCACTCTCGGAGAGGTTTTCTCTCTGTCTCAGGAGCCAGCTTTGTGTTATAATGAAAGAAGAAAACTGAAAGGATTTACCATGTCAAAAGAAGTTATTGTTGAAAGTTTTGAACTTGACCACACTATTGTTAAAGCACCCTATGTTCGCTTGATTGGGGAAGAAACAGGACCAAAAGGAGACATCATCTCCAATTATGATATTCGCTTGGTGCAACCAAACGAAGACTCGATCCCTACTGCTGGCCTTCACACTATTGAGCACCTCTTGGCCAAACTCATCCGTACCCGCATTGACGGTATGATTGACTGTTCACCATTTGGATGCCGCACAGGCTTCCATATGATTATGTGGGGACGCCATACCAGCGCCGAGATTGCAGCTGTTATCAAGGATTCGCTCAAGGAAATCGCTGAAACTACTACTTGGGAAGATGTTCCAGGGACAACCATCGAATCTTGTGGAAACTACAAGGATCACAGCCTCTTTTCAGCTAAAGAATGGGCTAAACTCATCCTTGAACAAGGGATTTCAGATGATGCCTTTGAGCGCCATGTGATTTAAACACAAAAAAGGAACCAGTTTTTTCAGCTGGTTCCTTCTTTTTTATTCTCAAAATTTTGTCTTATACTCAATGAAAATCAAAGAGCAAACTAGGAAGTTATCCACAGGTTGCTCAAAACACTGTTTTGAGGTTGCAGATAGAGTTGACGTGGTTTGAAGAGATTTTCGAAGAGTATTAGGCTTTTTCACGAATAACTAGAACGCCATCTTCCATGTCGGCTTCCAAATGTTTGGCATCTAGATTATCCAAGTGGAAGTCTGTTACCTTATCACGAATTTCTTGTTCAACCACGCGACGGAGAGGACGAACACCCATGACTTCGTCATAGCCTTCTTCTGTGATATAGTCTTTAGCCGCTTGACTGACTGCCAAGTCAATGTCTTTCTTAGCCAAGGTTTGGTTGACTTCAGCCAACATCAAGTCTACAATCTTAGAAAGGTCTTCCTTCGTCAAGTGTGAGAACTCAATAACTGCGTTGAAGCGGTTAAGGAATTCTGGGCGGAAGAATGGTTTCAAACGATCCATGAGTTCTGGTTTATCCGCATCTTCTGTCAAGTTAGCTTCATAGCCAAATCCAGCATTTGATGTTGCGATAATAACTGTGTTCTTGAAGTTCACTGTATTTCCTTGACCATCTGTCAAACGACCATCATCGAGGACTTGGAGGAGAAGAGTAATGACTTGAGGATCAGCCTTTTCAATTTCGTCCAAGAGAATGATAGAGTAAGGATTGCGACGCACACGTTCTGTCAAGGTATTGCTATTGTCATCATAACCTACATAGCCTGCTGTTGTACCAATCAGCTTAGAAACGGCTGTGCGGTCACTGTATTCTGACATGTCCAAACGGATGATAGCGTCCTTGGTCCCAAACATATCAAGAGCTAATTGCTTAGCCAACTCAGTTTTACCAACACCAGTTGGTCCCACAAAGAGGAAGCTACCGATTGGGCGATTGCCTTCATCGAAACCAGCACGGTTACGACGGATGGCACGAGCTACAGCTTCAACTGCCTTGTCTTGGCCAATCACCTTGTCTTGCAGACGATGAGCCATATCTTTCAAACGTTCGATGTCTGATGCTCCCATTTGTGACACTGGGATACCCGTCATTCGTTCCACAGATTCAGCCACATCGTTGACACTTGCAGTCACCTTCATATCTTCTGTGTGGTTTTCGATTTTCTTTTCCAATTCTGCGATACGTGTTTTATAGTTTAGGGCTGCTTCAAAATCTTCTGCTTCAACTGCTTTTTCTTGCTTGTCTTTTTCTGCCTCGATTTCCCGTTCAACAGCATGTACATCTGTTACAGGATGTTGAGCTGCCAAGTGAGCTGCCGTTACATCGACAAGGTCAATAGCCTTATCTGGCAAGCTGCGTTGTGGAATGTATTGGACAGAATAATCCACCGCTGCTTTCAAAACCTCGTCTGGCAAGATGACATTGTGGTGTTGTTGATAAAGGTCACGAATTCCTTGAAGGATTTTAAAGGTATCCTCTGCTGAAGGAGCATTGACCTTAACTTCGTTGAAACGACGAGCAAGAGCCGCATTCTTCAAGATGGTGTTACGGTATTCATCTTGAGTTGTCGCTCCAATCACTGTCAATTCACCACGAGAGAGAGCTGGCTTGAGAATGTCCGCAAGCCCTTTAGAACCACTATCTCCACCAGTGCTACCAGCACCAAGGATTTGGTGAATTTCATCAAAGAAGAGAATAATATTTCCTGCTTCTTTCACTTCATTGACTAGATTTTGGACATTTTCTTCAAAGCTACCACGGTATTGAGTACCAGCCTCAAGACCTGAGATATCAATAGAAATAATTTCCTTATTCTTGATGGCAGCCGGAACATCTCCATTCACAATAGCTTGTGCTAGGCCTTCTACAACCGCTGTCTTACCAACACCTGCATCTCCGACCAAAACAGGATTATTCTTGGTGCGACGTGAGAGGATTTCAGATGTTTCTTGAATTTCCTTGTTTCGTCCGATAACAGGATCCAACTTGCCTTCACGCGCTTCTGCTGTCAAGTTACGACCAAGTTTAGCAAGGACACCATCTTGTTTCATACCTGATGCCTGTTGTTGCATTTGTCCATCAGATTCTGCATTTCCTGGCAATTGGCCCGTTGCACGATAATGAGCAAATTCCTCAGGTGTGACTTCACGTCCATTAATCAAGTAGCGACGGTTTTCAGAACTGTATCCTCGCATACCACCCATCAATTGGTTAAACAAATCATCCATGTTGTTAAAATTATTAAAATTGTTGTTCATATTCTTTACCTCTTTTTGTTTACTTAGTTATGATTACTGATATTGACTATCTTTGACCTTTGTTTTAAAAAATTTAGACTAGCTAAATCGCTACTCTAGGTACTATTTCTGGTTTTTCTTTTTCAAGCAGGAGTAGACTATCTTTACTTCTGAAGATTTCTAGATTAAACATAGACACACCTCTTTCTATTTTACTTTAAATAATACTCTTCGAAAATCTCTTCAAACCACGTCAGCTCTATCTGCAACCTCAAAACAGTGTTTTGAGCAACCTGCAGCTAGCTTCCTAGTTTGCTCTTTGATTTTCATTGAGTATAAGCGTTCGAGTAAGGCTTTCATTTACCTTACGTTCATAATATACTACATTAGTCAGAAAAGGTCAAGAGATTTGACTTTAATTGACCAATATTTTTTAATCGAGTAGGGGATAATCTCTAGCCCCTCTCACACCACCGTACATGCCGTTCGGCATACGGCGGTTCAACTAACTTTTAACGCATGTCGTTCAAGGTAATAATCCAAACATGAAACCAGTCCGCGTTTTTCAAGGACTGGTTTTGATATCGCACGTTTAAGTACCGACTTCTAAGCTACTAATTGATAGTGGTCGCCCCAGCCAGATACCTTATCTGCTATCCATTTAGGAACCCCTAACTTAAGCAATCCCCATAATCGTCTAGATTTCTTCTTTCATTGCTTCCAGATAATCACTCGTAGGCGAGTACGCAAGCGCTCATCTATGCTAGTGACTATACTTTTCATATTTCCCAATGAGAAATAGTTTATCCATCCTCGAATGAACAAATTCAGTTGCTCAATACGTCTTGTTAGGTCTATACTCCATTTCCTCTGTGTTAGTTTCTTCAATTTAAGCTTAAATCTCCGAACACTATCTTGATGGGGACGACTTTTCCAACCGTCTGATGATTTCCAGAACCCAAAACCTAGATATTTCAACTCTCTTGATCTGGTAATCTTAGTCTTAGTCTTGGTCATGTTTACTTTCAAACCTAGCCGTTTCTCAATAAAACGACTGAATGAATACATCACACGTTTAGCGGAGGCCTCGCTTCCGACCGTAATCACACAATCATCTGCGTAGCGTACAAATCGAAGCCCTCTCTTTTCTAATTCCTTGTCCAATTCATTAAGCATGATATTGGATAAGAGAGGAGATAAATTTCCTCCCTGTGGCGTGCCAACTAGTGTTTTATGACGCTGACCGTTAATGATAACACCTGAATGAAGATACTTACGAATCAAGGATTCCGTATCTCCGTCTTCGATAATGTTATGTACTAAGGACATCAATCTATCTTGAAGAACTGTATCGAAAAATTTCTCTAGGTCTATATCCACTATCCACTCATAGCCGTCATTTAAGTGCTCTAAGAGCTTCATGATAGCTTTTTCACACGACCTATTTGGTCTAAATCCATAACTCGTATCTGAGAAATGGGGTTCACAGATAGGGCTAATGACTTGAACAATGGCCTGTTGAATCATTCTATCCATAACTGTTGGAATTCCTAGTTGACGGATACCTCCGTTTGGTTTGGGAATCTCAACTCTGAGAACTGGTTGAGGCTTATATTTTCTCTGTTTTATCAGTTCCTTAGTCAGGCGCCAGTTTTGTCTGAGATAATTATCCATATCTTCGATAGTAATTCCATCAATCCCAGCTGAGCCCTTATTGGATTTTACTTAATTGTAAGCTTCCAGCATATTTTCGCGTGATAATATCTTATCTAGCAATTTTGACATGTGCGTATTCCTTTCTTGTTTTGGTGCCTGAGGGACATCTTATATTGGTGAACCTTTATCTAGTCAGTACGTGACAGAGTCTAGTTCTATCAGACCGTTCGTTTTACAGGCAAAAGTGAAGTAGGATTACTTCAATTAGTTGTTCACCCCTTCGCTCCACTTCCATTACAGAAGTTTCCTCACTACTATGGGCTCGGCTGACTTCTCATGATTCGTTGTTACTACGCTTTCAGCGCTCATGAGACCTCACGGGATAAATCGTACATCTTTCCTCGTTTATACAAGATATGAGGACGTTAAAAGGTTACAGTGAAAATAGGAAATCTGACGCAGAGTCTTTAGACTCTAGGAAGATTTATCTTTTTCACACAAACCTTAGTCCGAATTCAATTACTCTCGTAATTTACGCATATAGGTTACGACTAGCTTTTTGGACTTTAGAGTTTCAGGCCCCCTTATCCGCTATATACGCCTTACTATCACGTTCCTGTTTGTAGAGCCACGGTTTCGCTATCCCTTCCTCTCCCCGCTACCTCACGATAATCAGGCTTGGGAATCGCTATTGGGTTCACCGGTAGCGGGTGCCCACGGAGGACTTACACCTCAGATGAACAACATGCCCGTCGTACCAAAAAGAAGAACTAGCTGTTTAACTAGTCCTCCTTTGTATTATTTTATGTAATCTTAGCTCAATGCATCATCCATTGAAAGAACTTCGTGGAAGACACGTTGTGTCAATTCAGTTTTTTGTTCTGGAGTGAGGTATTTAGTGTTTACACAGTATCCAGAGATACGTACGATAACGTCTTCACCTGACATGATCTTTTCGTAAACATCGTTCAAGTCCATAACGTTCAAGTTAACGTGTTGTCCACCGTTTTCGAAGTAACCATCAAGGATTGTTACCAAGTTATCAACTTGTTCGTCACGAGTCTTACCAAGAGCGCGAGGTGAAACTTGAGTTGTCAATGAGATACCATCAGCTGCATAACTAAAGTCAAGGCTAGAAAGTGAGTTCAAGTTTTGCAACCATCCACCTTTAGCTTTGTTAGATGGGTTAGCACCTGGTGAGAAGAATTCAAGTTTAGACAAGTTCACAGAACCATCTTCGTTGAGGTATACACCTTTGTGAACTGGTGAGTTACCAGTTTGTTTAGAGTAAGCAACGTTAGATGTGATTGTCAAAAGTGATACTGTAGCTTCAGCGTCTTTGTAAAGTTTGTGGCTACGTAGACGAGTTGTGTAAGCTTCGATCAACCATTCTGCCAATTCGTTTGAACGTGGGTCATCTTCACCCCAACGTGGGTATTCACCGATTGTTTCGTAATCGTAGATGTAGCCATTTTCGTCACGGATTGGTTTAACTGTAGCGTATTTGATAGCTGACAATGTATCAACAGTGTTAGCAAATCCACAGATACCGAATCCCATGTTCGCACGTTGTTTAGTTGGCAAGAAGGCCATTTGAACAGCTTCGTAGTTGTATTTATCAGTCATGTAGTGAATGATGTTCAAAGCATCTACGTAAGTGTCAGTCAACCAGTCAAGAGATTTTTCAAAGTTAGCTTTAACTGATTCGAATTCAAGAACTTCATCACGGATTGGTTCAATGTCAAATACTTTGTAGTCTTTGTGAACATCGTCGTAACCACCGTTCAAACCAGTAAGAAGGGCTTTCAATACGTTTACACGCGCACCGAAGTACTGGATGTTGTGGCGTTGTTCTTCATTTTCTGGGTCAAGTGGAGACACACAGCATGAGATACAGCTCATTTCACCATATCCATCTTTAGCCATTGTTGTTACACCTTCGTATTGGATAGAAGAGTGTTTGTGGCTCATGTGCATACAGTAGCGACGGAAGTTGTATGGCAATTTGTCAGTCCAAAGAACTGTCAAGTTTGGTTCTGGAGAGTTACCGATGTTGTCAAGAGTGTTCAAGAAACGGTAGTCCATTTTAGTAACACGGTGACGACCGTCGTTACCCATACCAGCCATAGAAGTTGTGATGAAGGTTGGGTCACCTGAGTACAATTGGTCATAAGCTTTTGTACGAGCAAACTTAACTGTACGAAGTTTCATAACGAAATCATCAACAAATTCTTGGATTTCTGATTCAGTAAATGTACCACGAGCAAGGTCACGTTCTGCAAAGATGTCCAAAACGATTGGTACACGTCCGAGAGATGTAGCCGCACCGTTGATAACACGGCAGACAGACATGAAGGCGATGTTAACCCATTGGATTGCTTCTTTAACGTTCATCGCTGGTTTGCGAACGTCAACTCCGTAAAGGTCACCCAAGCGAACAACTTGTTGCAATGCTTGGTATTGAAGATTGATTTCTTCACGAAGACGGATTGTTTCTTCATCGATTTCTTCAATTGCATTCCAGTCGTTTACTTTTTCTTGCATCAAGTAGTCTGCACCGTAAAGAGCAAGACGTGCGTAAACACCGATGATACGTCCGCGTGAGTATGCATCTGGAAGACCAGTTACAGTGTGAGCGTGACGAGCGCGACGGATGTTTGAAGTGTAAGCACGGAAGATACCGTCGTTAACTGTTGTTACATATTTAGTAAAGATTTCGTGAACAGCTGGATCTGGTTCGTATCCATTTTCTTTCAAAGTAGTTTCAGCCATACGGATACCACCTTTTGGCATGAAGTTCAATTTGAAGAGTTCATCGTTTTGGATACCGAAGATAACTTCGTTTTCTTTATCGATAAATCCTGCTGGGATATCAGCGATAGATGTTGGACGAGTGTCCATTGGGAAACGAGTTTCTTCGTAGTGTGCTTTAGTTTCTTCTACAATTTTTTTGATGTGAAGTGAACGTTCTGTTGGTCCTGCAAGGAAGCTTTCGTCTCCATCGTAAGGTGTGTAGTTAGCTTGTACGAAGCGTGATACACTTGCTTTTTCTTTCCAATCTACGCCTTTGAAGCCTTCCCAAGCTTTATCAAAAATATCTTGTGCTTCAACAACTGTCTTAACAACCATGTTAATGTCCTCTTTTTTCTTTCTAGTAACAACCATCTGTTACATTCATGAGACAAGTATACCACACAGTAACCGATTTCAGCAAGTGGAAAATCCCTATTTTTACACTTTCTTTTCTAAAACAGTCTATATTTTGTTCTAAACTGTATTATATTTTTGAAAAAACGAAGTCCTTTTTCCTTTTTTTCAGAAAAAAGGGTATAATGAAAGAAAATAAGCAGTAATACTCAATGAAAATCAAAAAGCAAACTAGGAAGCTAGCCACAGACTGCTCAAAGCACTGCTTTGAGGTTGTAAATAAGACTGACGGAGCCAGTAACATATACCTACGGCAAGGCGAAGCTGACGTGGTTTGAAGAGATTTTTGAAGAGTATAAAAAGGTGCTAAGCATGTTGATTTTTCCCTTATTAAATGATTTGTCAAGAAAAATCATCCATATTGACATGGATGCCTTTTTTGCTGCGGTGGAAATCAGAGATAATCCTAAACTCAGAGGAAAACCTGTCATTATCGGAAGCGACCCTCGGCAAACAGGTGGGCGTGGTGTCGTTTCCACTTGTAGCTATGAGGCGAGAGCTTTTGGTGTCCATTCAGCCATGAGTTCCAAGGAAGCTTATGAACGTTGTCCCCAGGCCGTCTTTATCTCAGGAAATTATGAGAAATACAAAGCTGTGGGACTCCAGATTCGAGCTATTTTTAAGCGCTATACAGATTTGATTGAACCCATGAGCATCGACGAAGCCTATTTGGATGTAACAGAAAATAAACTCGGTCTCAAGTCAGCGGTCAAAATCGCTCGCCTCATTCAAGAGGATATCTGGCAAGAACTCCATCTAACTGCTTCTGCCGGCGTTTCTTACAACAAATTCTTAGCTAAAATGGCCAGTGACTATCAAAAGCCACATGGTCTGACAGTGATTCTACCTGATCAGGCTGAGGATTTTCTCAAACAAATGGATATTTCCAAGTTTCATGGAGTAGGAAAAAAGACGGTGGAACGTCTGCATCAAATGGGTATTTTTACTGGCGCTGATTTGCTTGAAGTCCCTGAAGTAACCCTAATAGACCGCTTTGGCAGACTGGGCTATGACCTGTATCGAAAGGCTCGTGGTATCCACAATTCCCCAGTTAAATCCAATCGCATCCGTAAGTCAATCGGTAAGGAGAAAACCTATGGAAAGATTCTCCGTGCCGAGGAAGACATCAAAAAAGAGCTGATTCTTCTATCAGAAAGAGTCGCTCTCAATCTCAATCAGCAAGAAAAAGCTGGAAAAATTGTCATTTTGAAAATCCGCTACGAGGACTTTTCAACTCTTACTAAACGAAAAAGTCTTGCTCAAAAAACACAGGATGCTAGTCAGATAAGCCAAATAGCCCTGCAACTCTATGAAGAATTAAACGAGAAAGAAAGAGGTGTCCGCCTATTGGGGATTACCGTGACTGGATTTTAAAACCTTGAAGAGTTGCCCCTTCAAGGTTTTTCTTATACAAATAAACGAACAAAGCTATAAAGTAGCAAGACACTACCAAGCACGATGCGGTATTTACCAAAAAGGGTAAAGTCGTGTTTTTTTACATAGCTGGTCAAAAAGCGAATAGCCACCATGCTGACTGCAAAAGCGACTCCCATCGCAACCAAGAGCAAGAATAATTGCCCAAAGCTCAAGAGTTCTCCTGCTTTTATAAATTTGAAAATCTTTAAGGCACTAGCTCCAAACATAACAGGAATCCCAAGATAGAAGGTAAATTCTGTCACAACTGAACGACTGGTTCCATTTAACAAACCACCGACAATCGTTGCGCCTGAACGACTGGTCCCTGGTAAAAGGGCAAGAACTTGGAAAAGACCGATATAGAAGGCTGTCGTATAAGGAAGCTTGTCCAACTCTGTTACACTTGGCTCGATAGCACGCGCTTTATTGCGCTTTTCCAAATAGATAAAGGCAATCCCATAGATAATCAACATGAGAGCCACAGAAACCATGTTATGGAAGTGGGTATCAAACCAATCATCAAATTTAAAGACGGCAAGCAAAGGTAAAGTGGCAACCAAGACCTTCAACCACAATCTCCAAGTCTTACGAACTTCCTGCTTGTCCTTAGTCGATTTAAAAGGATTGAGCTTGTTAAAGTAAATCACCATAACCGCTAAAATCGCACCAAGCTGAATCACGACATTAAACATGGACATAAAGGATTCATTTTGATTTTGGTATTGGATAAATTCCTCTGCTAAAATCAAGTGACCTGTACTGGAAATCGGCAACCATTCCGTAATTCCTTCAACAATCCCGAAGAAGATAGATTTTAAAATTTCAATAAGATACATAGATTACTCCTTTTTCTATCTTCCATTATAGCATATTTTTTCAGCCAGTGATAGCTCTCTTTAAAAGGCACCGATACTGCCACCACCTCCGCCTCCAGAGAAGCCACCGCCAGAACTTCCACTTCCAGAAGATACGGAGTAGGTACTTGCTGTATTTGCGACACTAGCATAATGGCTCATTTGCGCGCTTGAATGATAAAACATACTATGCCAGCCATAAGCTACATATAGATTGATATCTGGATTTTCCACTTGGATATGATGAACCTTCATCAAATGGCTGACCTTGTCCGCATAGCCAAATAAGGTTGCATAGACCAAGAGGCGATTCCAGACCACAATACTTTCCAATTCAGCCTGATCCAATCGTGCAATCTCACGCAACATATTTTCAAAACTGGTCCAGAGATAGTATACTTCTGCTCCTGCTTCATTTAGGACACCATCACGATTATCTAATCGAAGCTTCCAATAATAGAAAACAGCCAAAACCAAACCTAGAAAACCAAGTATTGGCAAGGGGATGTAAAGATATCCATAAACATCCAAACTGTACAAGAACAAACCAAATCCGATAAATAGGGACAAGATAGTCAAGACACCCATACCTACTTGCAAGGCCTTTTCCCCACCAGTTAAAAGACGATAATAATCTGGAAGTCCCCAGAAGATAACCCGATTTCTCACTCCTTCTTGCATCTCTTTCAATACTTCTTCAAAAGAAGATTTGAGCTGACGCCCCTTTGCTTGAATCCGTTTTTCATCAGAAACTTTTGCTCTACGATAAAGACTATCAGATACCTTGTAATCCGCAAACAAATTGGAAAGAGTTTCTTCTTTTTTGCCTGAAAAAGCTAGATTTAGACAGTCTTTCTCAAAACTGGACAAACCGTCTTCTTTTACCAGTCTCAAGCCAACTGCATCTCCCTCTGAAATAATAGAGACATTTCCACGGTCAATCACATCTAACAAGGTAGCTTGAATAAGTTGGTCAAAGGTGAATTTGCCAGCTCCTTTGGTTAGAGGACTCACTTCATCCAAGGAAGTCGAGTAGACAGCCTCTGATAAAACCATAGGTTCTAATTCCATTGGTGGTTCATAGAGACGATGATTTTTGGCATATTTAACCGAAGGAGTGGTCTTTCTTCTATAGATGAAATAGAAGCAGACGCTCAATAACAGAGAGATGGAAAGTATGGAAGGAAACACCCAAGTAACGAGTTGTTTACTCTGATCTTTTTCTTTAAAAATCGAGTCTTCTATCTTATTAAACTCTTCTAAACGATTCCCTTTCAATCCCTGATCCCTAGCGCTAGCAAAATCGGTCCGAGGCCAATAGGCATGTAACTCAACTCCACGTTTAGCCGGAAGATTGTCTAAACGGATAGTATAATCAAGGTTACTCTTTTCAACCGTTCCCTCTCTAAAAAGTTTCCCTGTATGGAAAAAGAGTTTTTCAGCCCCCTTGTCTCCCCTTACATGAAATTCAAACTTCCCAATAGCCCCTGAACTATCTGTCAGAGGTTGCCAATTTAATTCAGCGATATCATCATAAAGGAAAAGCAAATTCTTTAAGTTCCAAACGAGGTCAACTTCAACTGTGTCGCCTTCTTGACCTGGATTATAAACTTTAACAGTATAACCATCTGTTCCTTCTATCACTTCGCTAGTAACGTCTGCTAGTTCAGCACCATTTTTCGAGGCCTGAACCTTTGGATGAGGATCAATGTCAAATCCGCTAGGCATCTTGCCAGCACGTCCAAGTCCCACAATTTGACCCTTAAAGTCCTCCTCAAACTGGTAAACTATCTTCTGTCTAAATTCTGCCGTATTGTCTGCATGAATATACAAATCTCCTTGATAAGAGTTTATCTTGAAATCAATGGCAAAAACAGAGAGTGGCAGAAGGCAAAACAAGCCTAAAACCAGTAAGAAAAAAGTTTTTTTCATCAACTAAGCCCCCTTTTTATCTTTGCTATCATTATATCATTTTTTCTCAAGTAAGGGCTTACCTGTATTGAAAAATAGAGTTTTTTTCGATAAAATAGGAGACAGTTATTTTTTAATAGATTAGAAATAGGAGAAATCATGAGAAAAATATACTTATCTATTTTCACAAGTCTCTTGCTGATGCTGGGACTTGTCAATGTTGCCCAAGCCGATGAATATTTACGCATCGGGATGGAAGCAGCATATGCTCCCTTTAACTGGACTCAGGATGATGATAGCAATGGGGCTGTCAAAATCGATGGGACTAACCAGTATGCTAACGGATACGATGTTCAAATCGCCAAGAAAATCGCTAAGGACTTAGGTAAAGAACCTTTGGTTGTTAAAACCAAGTGGGAAGGCCTAGTTCCTGCCCTTACTTCTGGTAAGATTGACATGATTATCGCTGGTATGAGTCCTACTGCCGAACGCAAACAAGAAATTGCATTTTCAAGCAGTTACTACACTAGCGAACCAGTTTTGCTTGTCAAAAAAGATTCTACTTATGCAAACGCAAAATCTTTGGATGACTTTAACGGTGCAAAAATCACTTCTCAACAAGGTGTCTATCTTTATGACTTGATTGGTCAAATCCCAGGCGCTAAAAAAGAAACTGCCATGGGAGACTTCGCTCAAATGCGCCAAGCTCTTGAGGCTGGTGTCATTGATGCTTATGTTTCTGAACGCCCAGAAGCTCTGACTGCTGAAGCTGCTAACTCTAAGTTCAAGATGATTCAAGTAGAGCCAGGTTTTAAAACTGGGGAAGAAGATACAGCTATCGCCATTGGACTTCGTAAAGATGACAACCGTATTAGCCAAATCAATGCCAGCATTGAAACCATTTCAAAAGACGATCAAGTTGCCTTGATGGATCGTATGATCAAGGAACAACCTGCCGAAGCTACAACAACTGAAGAGACTAGCAGTAGTTTCTTTAGCCAAGTCGCTAAAATTCTTTCTGAAAACTGGCAACAACTTTTGCGTGGTGCTGGTGTCACTCTTTTAATCTCTATCGTCGGAACCATCATAGGTCTCATTATCGGCCTTGCCATTGGTGTCTTCCGTACTGCTCCTCTATCTGAGAATAAAGCCATTTATGGTCTACAAAAACTAGTCGGCTGGATCCTCAATGTCTACATTGAAATTTTCCGTGGTACGCCAATGATTGTTCAATCGATGGTTATCTACTATGGAACTGCCCAAGCTTTCGGTATCAACCTTGACCGTACACTGGCTGCTATCTTCATCGTTTCGATCAACACCGGTGCCTACATGACTGAAATTGTTCGTGGTGGTATCCTAGCAGTTGACAAGGGACAATTTGAAGCCGCGACTGCTCTTGGTATGACCCATAACCAAACCATGCGTAAGATTGTCCTACCTCAGGTTGTCCGCAATATCCTACCAGCAACTGGTAATGAATTTGTCATCAATATCAAAGATACATCTGTATTGAACGTTATCTCTGTTGTCGAACTTTATTTCTCAGGAAATACCGTGGCAACGCAAACCTATCAATACTTCCAGACATTTACAATCATCGCCGTGATTTACTTTGTCCTCACCTTTACCGTAACACGTATCCTACGCTTCATCGAACGCCGCATGGACATGGATACCTATACTACAGGTGCTAACCAAATGCAAACGGAGGATTTGAAATAATGACACAAGCAATCCTTGAAATTAAACACCTCAAAAAATCCTATGGACAAAACGAAGTGCTAAAAGACATTTCTCTGACTGTCCACAAGGGAGAGGTCATCTCTATCATCGGAAGCTCTGGAAGCGGAAAATCAACCTTCCTACGCTCCATTAACCTCCTTGAAACGCCAACTGATGGACAAATCCTTTATCATGGACAAAACGTCCTCGAAAAAGGCTATGACCTCACGCAATACCGTGAAAAGTTGGGGATGGTGTTCCAATCCTTTAACCTCTTTGAAAATCTCAACGTGCTTGAAAACACAATTGTCGCTCAGACAACTGTCCTTAAACGCGAACGTACAGAAGCTGAAAAGATTGCCAAAGAAAACCTAGAAAAGGTCGGCATGGGGGAACGCTACTGGCAAGCCAAACCAAAACAACTCTCAGGTGGTCAAAAACAACGTGTGGCCATCGCTCGTGCCCTTTCAATGAATCCTGACGCCATTCTCTTTGATGAACCAACATCAGCTCTCGATCCAGAAATGGTTGGAGAAGTCCTCAAAATCATGCAAGATCTGGCTCAGGAAGGCTTGACTATGATTGTCGTAACCCACGAAATGGAATTCGCCCGTGACGTCTCTCACCGTGTTATCTTTATGGATAAGGGTGTGATTGCTGAAGAAGGCAAACCAGAAGACCTCTTTACCAATCCTAAAGAAGATCGTACAAAAGAGTTCCTTCAACGCTATCTCAAATAAAAAGAAAAGGCTGCATCCTTGTGCAGTCTTTTTGTTATCCTATAAATGAAAAGGCAGACCCTATTCAAGAATCCACCATTATCCAAAGATTAATCTTCAAATTTTTCATGATTTTTATCATAGAAATCAATTAAACCTAGAGCCGTTTCAAACGAAATATTTTTAACTTTTGCACGCCCCTGCGCTAGAGCAATGATAGACATTTCACGAGCATTCGTTTCTTTAGAGATACGGTAGCCTGTGATTTTCTTATCACGAACCCAGCCAACAACTGATTCTACTTTTTCAAAGTTTGACTTAGCCATGTCTTTCTCCTATTTTCTTATTTACGATATTTAATTGTATACGCTTTTATGCTTTTTGTCAATAAAAAAACATATATTCAATAAAATAAACGCCCTTATTTTTACTTGCTATCTTATTAAAGCTTATAATATATAGGTTTTTCACTGTCGAAAACAATTTTTATAGTTCTTTAAAACAATTGTATTATTAAATCTTATTTATGTAATAATATTCATATTTGACAGATGCTGATTCTCGATAATCTAGACATATTCTAATCTTATTTCATATTATTTATTCCACTGTAAAACAAAAAAATTTGACAAAATAATCTTCTGCTCTAAACCATTTCTAACGAGTATTTTTCTCCTTTTAGACTTTTTCATGTCTGCACCAGCATTCAATCATTTGGTCAACTTGTACTATTTATTTACTTTATCAAGTTTACTTTTTATTTCTTCAAACCTATAAAAAGATGAGTAGTTAGGAAACAATAGTATCCTATCTTCCAACATTTTCCACTGTTTTTATCTTCTTAGTATCTTATCACTCTTCTCAGTTAACTCAGTATAAGGCTTCTCATTAGTATTGATTATTTTTTCTAATTCCTATTATATTTAGCCAAATTTCAGATTAGCTATATATAAAATAGTAGATTTCAAAAAACTCCTTACATATAACAAGTAATTTTACTCCCTTACTATAAACTGAATCAAAAAACATAGGTACTATAATGAGTTATGATAGAAATAGCGTAACCGATTTCCTAAGTCCATAGGAATCGCCCCCTTTCTTCATCTTCATTATAGCACCTATACATCAATTGTGCAAATAATATGATATTTTTTTATTAGTCCTCAGACAAGCATATTATAGAGCGTTTCGTTACCATTTAAGTTAATATAAGCTGGATCAAAACCTTCCATTCGACGAATCAAGCCTGCATAATCATGCTTATCTGCCAAGGCAATCCCAATCAATACTGGGCCTGTCCCCTTGCTAGCTCGTTTGATATACTCAAAACGTGTGATATCATCATCTGGCCCCAAGATATCATTTACAAATTCACGCAAAGCCCCCGGACGCTGTGGAAAATTAACCACAAAGTAATGCTTGATTCCATCATAAATCAAGGCACGCTCTTCCATTTCTGGCATACGGTTGATATCATTATTTCCTCCAGAAATGATACAACAAATGGTTTTCCCCTTGATATATTCAGCCAAAACCTCTAAAGAAGCGATACTAGCAGCTCCAGCAGGTTCTGCGACAATCCCTTGCTTAGAGTAGAGGTCAATCAAGGTTTCAGAAATCAATCCCTCATCGACACCTACCAAAGTTTGAACATGTTGACGAGTTGCTTCATAGGTCAACTGACCTACCTTTTGCACAGCAATCCCATCCGCAAATTTGTCAATTTCTTTGAGTTTAACAGGTCCACCAGCTTCAAAAGCAGCCTTCATGGAACGCGCTCCATTAGCCTCTACCCCAATGACTTCAATTTCTGGACTTGTTTCCTTGATATAGGTAGAAACCCCAGCAATGAGACCGCCACCACCAACAGGAACCAAGACAGCATCAAAATAAATCGATTCTTTTCGAGCTTCTTCTAAAATCTCATAAGCAACTGTCCCTTGACCAGCTTGAACATGGGCATCATCAAAGGGATCAATAAAGGTACGATTTTCAGAAACTGTAAATTCTTGAGCTGCTTTAGCAGAAGCATCAAAAGTATCTCCAACTAGTTTAATAGTTACGAAGTCCCCACCAAAAAAGCGAACTTGACCAATTTTTTGTTGCGGAGTAGTAATGGGCATAAAGATAGTAGCAGGAATCTTCATTTCATTACAAGTATAGGCAACTCCCTGTGCATGATTCCCCGCAGAGGCACAGACTACCCCACGCTCACGCTCTTCCTTGCTGAGCTGCGAAATGGCATAATAGGCACCACGAATTTTAAAAGAACGAACACGTTGAGCATTTTCCTTTTTCAAATAAATCTTAGCACCATACTTCTCCGATAAATAATGGTCGTAATCCAGTGGGGTATTCACAACCACACCGTTCAAGACTTTATGAGCCTTGATTATATCTTTTGAACTTAACATCATTTTCTCCTAGACTATTTCAAACTTATCGTAATCCATCTTTTAAAAAGAGATGAATTGATTATAAAAGCGAGTTAGTCCCCCAACTCGCCTTCACCTTACTTTCTATCAATTAGTTATAGATTTTGAATGCATCATCGTCGTTTTTACCAACGAATGGCATTGCTTTACGCAATTCTGCACCAACTTTTTCAATTTCAAGGTTAGCTGCTTGTTCACGGTAAGCAGTCAATTTTGGACGTCCAGCTTTATAGTCATTTACAAAGTCATTTGCAAATTTACCATTTTGGATGTCTGCCAAGACAGCCTTCATATTTTCTTTAACTTGTTCAGTGATTACACGTGGACCTGATACATAGTCACCGTATTCAGCAGTGTTTGAAATAGATTGACGCATTTTCTTGAATCCACCTTCGTAGATCAAGTCAACGATCAATTTCATTTCGTGAAGAACTTCAAAGTAAGCCAATTCTGGAGCGTAACCTGCTTCTGTCAAGACTTCGAAACCTGCTTCGATAAGGGCAGTCAAACCACCACAAAGTACAGCTTGTTCACCAAACAAATCTTCTTCAGTTTCTTCTTTATATGTTGTTTCAAGAAGACCTACACGAGCTGCTCCAACACCTTTACACCAGTCCATAGCAATGTTTTTAGCATTTCCTGTTGCATCTTGGTATACTGCGTAAAGAGCTGGAACACCAAATCCTTCTTCATAAGTACGACGCACCAAGTGTCCTGGTCCTTTAGGAGCACACATAAAGACATCTACATCCGCAGGAACTTTGATAAATTCAAAGTGGATGTTGAAGCCATGGGCAAACCCAACTGCATTTCCAGCTTCCAAGTTTGGAGCGATTTCTGCTTCGTACAATTCTTGTTGGATTTCGTCTGGTGCCAAAATCATGATAACGTCAGCCAATTTAGTAGCTTCTGCTACTGTGTAAGTGTCAAATCCATCTTCTTTTGCTTTATCAAAAGATTTACCTGGACGTACACCGATGATGACATCGCGACCTGAATCACGCAAGTTTTGCGCATGCGCATGTCCTTGTGAACCATAACCGATAACGGCAATTTTTTTACCGTCAAGTGCTGCTACTTTAACATCTTTTTCGTATTCCATTTGAACTGCCATAGTTTTTTCTCTCTTTTCTATTATTTATTGCCTTTTAGGCTGGATTAACAAATTTAAGTTGGATTTTTAATCACGGGTAAATCCAGTGGCACCCGTTCGAGCAATATTGCGAATACCGTATGGTCGAATGACTCGCAACAGAGCTTCACTCTTTTCAGCATTTCCTGTCATTTGAATAGTAATCGAGCTTGGCGCTACATCTACCACCGTTGCACGGAAAGGTTGAATAATCGCTAAAATCTCAGCGCGCTTCTCGGCTGGTGCTGACATCTTAACCAAAATTACCTCGCGCTCCAAATGAGGCTTGTCTGTAATATCTCGAATGCGAATCACATCAATATGACGATTAAGTTGCTTAATGATTTGCTCCACTTCATCATGTGAAGCTACATCAATAATAATGGTGATACGCGATACATTCGGATCTTCTGTTGCTCCAACAGAGATGCTTTCGATATTAACCTGACGACGAGATAGAACGCCAGTAAAACGATTGAGGACTCCTGAACGATTCTGTAGTTTTGCTGTTAACATTCTACGCATGGAACTTCACCCCCAACATCTCATGATTACTCTTACCAGCTGGTACCATTGGTAGCACCTGTTCCTTACGAGAAATATCTACCTCGATTAGCATAGGAACATCCTCAGTGATGACTTCAAGGTCTTGATCCAAGGTCTCAGGATTGTCAAATTTATAGTTTTTAATACCATAAGCTTGTGCCATCAATTGGAAATCAGGAAGAGTATCAAAGACCGACTCAGATGTTCTACCTTCATAGAAGGATTCTTGCCACTGGCGGACCATTCCAAGTGAGTGGTTGTTCAGCATAACCACCTTGATTGGCACCTTGTAAATGTTCAAAATAGCCAATTCCTGGTTAGTCATTTGGAAACCACCATCCCCAACAAACAAGACCACTTCCTTATCTGGGTTAGCAATTTTAGCTCCAATTGCTGCTGGAATTCCGAATCCCATCGTTCCCAAACCGCCTGAAGTCACTAACTGACGCTCATTTTGGTATGGATAATACTGAGCTGTCCACATTTGGTGTTGACCAACGTCTGTGACCACAATGGCATCCCCGTTCGTCAATTCACCAATGCGTTCAATAACGGCTTGCGGTTGAACCACACGCTCTTTCTTGTCATAAGAACGAACACGGTTCTTGTCTTTAGTAACTTTCTCAATCCATTTCTCAGTATTGTTATGAACTGTCGGTTCTGCTAGTAACATTTGCAAGGCTTTCTTAGCATCTCCAACTACAGGAATATCTGCACTGATAATCTTGCCAATCTCAGCTGGGTCAATATCAATGTGAGCAACCTTGGCATTCTTAGCGAAGGTCTTAGGATTTCCTGTCAAGCGGTCATCGAAACGGCAACCAATACTAATCATAAAGTCAGCTTCCGTCATGGCAATATTTGCTGCGAATGACCCGTGCATCCCCCCCATTCCAAGGAAGAGTGGATGACTTGTTGCAATCGTTCCTTGCCCCAAAAGACTGGTTACCACCGGAATTTGATATCGCTCTGCAAATTCATTTAATTCAGCAGCTGCTTCAGCATAACTAATCCCACCACCAGCTAGCAAGACTGGTTTTTTAGCCTTGGATAATTGCTTCAAGATTTTCTTGATTTGCATATCATTTGGCTCAAGAGTCGGTTGATAGCTTGGTAGGTTCACTTCTGGTGAATAGATGAAGTCTGTTTCCAAAGCAGATACGTCTTTAGGTAGGTCAATGACGACTGGCCCTGGTCGACCTGTAGTTGCGATATGGACAGCTTCCGTAATGATTCGAGGGATATCAGCTGTCTCACGAACTTGGTAATTGTACTTAGTGATTGGCATGGTAATTCCCACAATGTCTGCCTCCTGAAAGGCATCCTTCCCAATCCCTGCTCGCGCCACCTGACCTGTAAAGACCAAAAGGGGAACACTGTCGCTCATGGCATCCGCAATCCCTGTAATGGCATTTGTTGCTCCCGGTCCGCTAGTGACGACGGCAACACCCAACTTTCCAGTTGATTTGGCATAACCTTCAGCTTCATGCAAACAACCTTGCTCATGGCGTCCTAGAATGTGGCGAATGCCTTTAAAATTATATATCGCATCATAAAAAGGCAAGACTGCACCACCAGGATAACCAAAGATGGTATCAATTCCTAAATCACGAAGTGTTTCCAAAACTAGGTCCGACCCCGTCTTAGGAGATTCTAAACTGATTTTCTCCATTGTTCCCCTTTCTCTTCTCTTAAAAATAACTTGTTTCTATCATACCATTTTTTCAAAATTTTTCAAGAGAAAAGAAGAAATTTTCTGAATTTTCTATTTTAACGTTTATTTATGAATAATCATTTTGTTTTTATGAGTTTTAAAAGGTATTTTATATTCTTTTTCAAGTTATTTCCATTTATATTATGAATGTCCTTCGCAAATTATTTCAACTAATTTTTAGATAAAGTTTTTTGAGTGCACATTTACAGAATTTATAAAATTTATCGTAACAATCCAAAAAAAAGGAAGCCACTAAGTGACTTCCTTCTAGAGTGAAGACTGATTAGTCTTCACCTTTGTTTTTCTTAATGATTTCTTCTTGTACTGACTTAGGTACATCTTCGTAGTGGTCAAATACCATCATGAATGTACCACGTCCTTGAGATGCAGAACGAAGAACTGTTGCGTAACCGAACATTTCAGCAAGTGGAACGTAAGCACGAACGATTTGGCTGTTACCGTGTGCTTCCATACCATCTACACGTCCACGACGAGCAGTTACGTGACCCATAACATCACCAAGGTTTTCTTCTGGAACAGTGATTGTTACAAGCATCATTGGCTCAAGGATAGCTGGTTGTGCTGATTTAGCAGCTTCTTTAAGAGCAAGTGAAGCCGCAATCTTGAAGGCAGTTTCAGATGAGTCGACATCGTGGTATGAACCATCGTAAAGCTTAGCTTTAACGTCAACCATTGGGTAACCTGCAAGTACACCGTTAGCCATAGATTCTACCAAACCTTTTTCAACCGCTGGGATAAATTCACGAGGAACCACACCACCGACGATTGCGTTTTCGAATTCGAATCCTTTACCTTCTTCGTTTGGAGTAAATTCAATCCATACATCACCGAATTGACCTTTACCACCAGACTGACGTTTGAAGAATCCACGTGCTTGAGTAGAAGCGCGGAATGTTTCACGGTAAGATACTTGAGGAGCACCTACGTTTGCTTCAACTTTGAACTCACGACGCATACGGTCAACAAGGACGTCAAGGTGAAGCTCACCCATACCAGAGATAACTGTTTCACCAGTTTCAACGTTTGTTTCAACGCGGAATGTTGGATCTTCTTCAGCCAATTTTTGAAGGGCGATACCCATCTTGTCTTGGTCAGCTTTAGATTTTGGCTCAACCATCAATTGGATAACTGGTTCTGGAACGTTGATTGACTCAAGAATGATTTTAGCTTTTTCATCTGTCAATGAGTCACCAGTTGTAGTATCTTTCAAACCAACGGCAGCAGCGATATCACCTGAGTAAACAGTGTCAATTTCTTGACGGCTGTTGGCGTGCATTTGAAGGATACGTCCGATACGCTCACGTTTACCTTTAGAAGTGTTCAATACGTATGAACCTGATTGAAGAACACCTGAGTAAACACGGAAGAATGTCAAACGACCTACGAATGGGTCTGTCATGATCTTGAAGGCAAGAGCTGCAAATGGCTCTTCATCAGATGCTGGACGAGTTTCTTCTTCATCTGTATCTGGGTTGATACCTTTGATCGCTGGGATGTCAAGTGGGCTTGGAAGGTAGTCAATAACCGCATCAAGCATCAATTGAACACCTTTGTTCTTGAAGGCAGAACCACACAATACTGGGAAGAATTCAACGTTGATAGTCGCTTTACGGATACCAGCTTTCAATTCTTCGTTAGTGATTTCTTCACCTTCGAGGTATTTCATCATCAATTCTTCGTCAGTTTCAGCAACTGCTTCGATCAATTTTTCACGGTATTCTTGAGCTTGGTCAAGGTATTCAGCTGGGATGTCTTCTTCAAGGATATCTGTACCAAGGTCGTTAGTATAGATTTCAGCTTTCATCTTGATCAAGTCGATGATACCACGGAAGTCATCTTCAGAACCGATTGGCAATTGGATTGGGTGTGCATTTGCTTGAAGACGATCGTGAAGTGTGCTTACAGAGTAAAGGAAGTCAGCACCGATTTTGTCCATTTTGTTGGCAAATACGATACGTGGAACTCCGTACTCAGTTGCTTGACGCCAAACTGTTTCAGTTTGAGGCTCAACACCTGATTGTGAGTCAAGAACGGTAACCGCACCATCCAATACACGAAGAGAGCGTTGTACTTCGATTGTGAAGTCCACGTGTCCTGGTGTGTCGATGATGTTTACGCGGTGGTTGTTCCATTGAGCTGTTGTCGCAGCAGATGTGATAGTGATACCACGCTCTTGCTCTTGCTCCATCCAGTCCATTTGTGACGCACCTTCGTGAGTTTCACCGATTTTGTGGATTTTACCAGTGTAGTAAAGAATACGCTCAGTAGTTGTTGTTTTACCAGCATCGACGTGAGCCATGATACCGATATTACGAGTTTTTTCAAGTGAAAATTCGCGTGCCATGAGGTTTGTTTCTCCTATTTATTTTTGATTTCTATTCTATTATAACACGATTTTAATAAAAACGGATAGGCAGGACCTACCCGTTCTCAATGTTTTCATGCTATTGTTGGTTTCAACTTGTAGATTTACAAGTTGAATTGAACTCGGGCTAAAGTTAATTAGCCGATTTGAGCCGGAACGGGATGCTGTGTGAAAAAGATAAACTTCCTTGTATTCGTCGAATACTGCGTCAGTTTCCTATTTTCACCTTGCATCCTTACCGTTCCTAGCATCATGATTTAGTTGAGCTCAAGCTAAAAGTCTGGAGATAAAGATGAATCTCATTGGTTGCAATCGCAACCTGCTTTGATTCCCTATTTTCTCTGGGACTTTCTTAACGCTTTCGCATCCTATCTTACCAACGGAAGTGTGCGAATGCACGGTTAGCTTCAGCCATACGGTGAGTGTCTTCACGTTTCTTAACAGCTGCACCAGTGTTGTTAGCAGCATCCAAGATTTCTTTTGCAAGACGGTCTTGCATTGTGTGTTCACCACGAAGACGAGCGATTGTTACCAACCAACGAAGTCCAAGTGTTGTACGACGTTCTGGACGAACTTCAACTGGGACTTGGTAGTTAGAACCACCAACACGACGTGCACGTACTTCAAGTACAGGCATGATGTTTTCCATAGCTGTTTCAAATACTTCAAGTGCATCGTTTCCAGTAGCTTCTTTGATTTGCTCAAAGGCACCGTAAACGATTGAAGCAGCTGTACCACGTTTACCATCAAGCATAACGCGGTTGATAAGACGAGTAACTAGTTGTGAATTGTAAAGCGGATCTGGCAATACGTCACGTTTTGGAGCTCTATTTTTACGACTCATTTCTCTTTATCCCCTTTCCTTATGCTTTTGGACGTTTAGTACCGTATTTTGAACGGCCTTGTTTACGATCGTTAACACCTGCAGTATCAAGTGCACCACGGACGATATGGTAACGTACCCCTGGAAGGTCTTTTACACGTCCACCACGAAGAAGAACCACGCTGTGCTCTTGCAAGTTGTGTCCGATACCTGGGATGTAGGCAGTAACTTCGATAAGGTTGCTCAAACGTACACGAGCGAATTTACGAAGGGCTGAGTTAGGTTTTTTAGGTGTCATTGTTCCAACACGAGTTGCAACACCACGTTTTTGTGGTGAAGAAACGTTTGTTTGAACTTTTTTATGACTGTTGTAACCAACGTTCAAAGCTGGTGATTTAGATTTTTCTACTTTTGATTTACGCGGTTTGCGAACCAATTGGTTAATTGTAGGCATCTACATTCTCCTGTGTTTTTTTTATTTTTGGTGATGATACACTTGGTGACAGCTATCATCTGTGTGTACTTTTGCAACATTTGTCAGCACGTCCCTGTACACTCTTGAGAGACCAAAAGTAAAAAGTACCGTCTATCATTGTAACAAATTTTTCCCTTGCTTGTCAAGATATTTTTCTTTTTTGTATGCGGTAGAATTTTTTAGGTAACTTCTCAAAGTAACTTCCACTTGCCTGACCAAAGTGGAAATTAGTCTAAAACGGATTTTTATGGTGGAATTAAGTGTGAGACGTTTGAGTTAGAAATGAGATCTACTATGACAAAATATAAA
>NZ_JASHAR010000018.1:0-43066 GCF_047465045.1 Streptococcus mitis | reverse complement strand
GACATGGGATTGGTACTTATGGCCAATAACCTCCTAAAATACAATAAGAGAACGACTCAAAATTAAAAAGCTAGAGTTCCGCTATTGGAAATCTCTAGCTTTTTTGTGGCTGAGAACTATTTTGTCTCAGGTTCTTTTTTTACTTACCAGCGTAATATTTTTGGATTCCTTTCACGATACCTGCCACAAGCTTATCTTGATAGTGGCTATCTTGAATCTGTTGATTTTCAGCGAAATTATCCATATAACCAAGCTCTAGGAGGACGGCTGGTTTAGCAGTTTCTCGAAGAACGGCAAAGCTACTTTCCAATAAACCAGCATCTTTGGCACCAGTTTCAGCTAACAATGAAGAGTGGATAGATGTTGCAAGGCGCTTGCTCTCACTCATACGGTCAGGGTGGTTATGCCAGTATGGGTTAATTTTACTTGGATAATCAGGTTCATCACTGTAGGAATAGGTTTGAATTCCACTAGATTTTGAGTATGCACTACCAGTCGCATTGAAGTGAATACTGATAAAGATGTCAGAGTTAGTCTTGTTAACCATACGAGAACGTTCTGTAATGAAGTCTACATCAATATCGCTATCACGTGAAGTGAGAACTTTGTAGCCAAGTTCTTCTAACTTTTTACGTAATTTACGATACACTTGCATGTTGAGGTCTTTTTCAGAGACATTGTAATAGTATGCACCTGAGTCTCTTCCCCCATGTCCAGGGTCTAAAAAGATGGTTTTACTGTATTGGCCTTTTACAAACCCCTCAGGAACTTCACTAACCCATCTACCATCATTTTTAAAGATATGATCTTTTCCGGATATTTTATAAATATTAGTGACGTATTGCCCGTCTTCTTTTAGATAATACCAAGAATTATAGTAATTATCAAAAATCCACTCATTCTTAGCCATATAACCACCAGATTTAAGATAGTAAGCTCCAATCCATTCTAGGTTTGCAAATGTTCCATTCTCTTTTAGGTAGAACCAGCTATTGTAGGTCTTATCAAAAACCCATTCTTTTTCAGCCATGGCACCACTTGATTTTAAATAATAATTACCTTGCCATTGGTTACTGAACATAATACCTGTTTTGTCAAAATAGTACCAAATACCATTAATTTTTTCCCATTTGTTTTGAGAAATTTTTCCAGAAGAATTAGCGAAGTACCAATGTTTATCAATGAGAACCCATTTGTTTTCGGCCATTGCTCCACTATTTGTCAGCAAGTAGCTGTTAATGGTTGTATTACTAAGCATGATTCCATCTTTGTCGAAGTAATACCAAGACCCACCAATTTTTCCCCATTTATTTTGAGAAATTTTTCCAGAAGAATTAGCGAAGTACCAGTGTTTATCAATGAGAACCCATTTGTTTTCAGCCATTGCTCCACTATTTGTCAGCAAGTAGCTGTTAATGGTTGTATTGCTAAGCATGATTCCATCTTTGTCGAAGTAATACCAAGACCCACCAATTTTTTCCCATTTATTTTGAGAAATTTTTCCTGAAGAACTGGCAAAGTACCATTTTCCATTGATAAAGTTCCAACCGTTTTCGGCCATCACTCCATCTTTATTGAATACATAACCATCAAAGGTTGTATTGCTTAGTCGATTTCCATCTTTGTTAAAATAGTACCACTTGCCTTGGATTTTTTTCCAGTTGATAACAGATTTATTGTGTTCATAAAATCGCCAGTTATTATTTTCTTCCTGCCAACCTTCTTTGACTTTTTCAACTTTTTTTTCTTCCGCTTTCTCCTCTGCTTTAGCGGGAGTTTTTTTCTCGATTTTTTCTTCTTTGTCATTAACTTTAGACGAATTGTCTGGTTTTTCGAGCTTTTCTTTCGGTTTTTCTTGGTTTTCGATTTTAGAAGTACTTGAATGAGGAATTGTTACATTTTCTTTTACTCTCTCTGCTTTATTTTCTTGAGCTTGGGCAGTTGCTTGAGTATATCCTAAAATAGATAAGGCAACTGCACTAGCAAGTATAATCTTTTTCATATTTATCTCCTTTTATTTTTTGATTATTATAATAAAATTTTGCTGCTTTCTCAACTATCAAACTGGACTTCTTCTAGGAGATAGTCGATAAAGCGTTCGCCCATCTTAGACAGGCTGGTTTTTTCATGCTGGATATAGACCAGTTCAATTGGGTCATCAATATCCAGTGGGATGGAAACGATATTGTCTCCGTTGAGGTTGCTGTTCAAAATACCTGTTGCAATGGTATAACCATCCAAACCAATCAAGAGATTAAAGAGGGTAGCACGGTCGCTGACTACGATAGATTTTTTGTGGTATTCCTGCGAGAGAATCTCTTCAGAGAAGTAGAAGGAGTTATGAGTTCCTTGGTCATAGCTGAGGTAAGGGAAGTTCTCCAAGTCTTCTAGTTTGACCTTGTCTTTCTTTGCTAGAGGATTGGTCTTGCTGACAAAGATATGCGGTTGGGCGGTAAAGAGATGGTGAGCCAGCAGGTGGTTGTCATCCAGCATTTTGGTTAACACATCACGGTTGTAGCTGTTCAAAAATAGGACACCGACCTCACTACGGAAGTTCTTTACGTCATCGATAATCTCCCAAGTACGAGTTTCACGAAGGAAGAGCTCGTATTTTTCCATATCGCTTTTCTTGAGTAGCGATACAAAGGCATTGACCACAAAGGCATAGTGTTGAGATGAAACGCTAAAGAGTTCACGGTGGGCGACAGGATTTTTATAGCGTTCCTCCAGAAGCTGGGTTTGCTCGACAACCTGACGGGCATAAGAGAGGAACTCCATCCCATCACGGGTCAAGGTGATACCCTTAGGATTACGAATAAAGATTTCAATGCCCATTTCATTTTCCAAATCTCTTACTGCATTGGAAAGACTCGGTTGAGTGATAAAGAGTTGCTTGGCTGCCTCATTCATGGAGCCAGTTTCGACGATTTTGATAATATAATGTAATTGTTGAATTCTCATGTTTTTATTGTACCACACTTGCTTCAGAATCGCCAAAGAAGATAGGAAAATCAGGGGGAGTGTGTGGGTCTCTGTAAAGTAACTAAGAAGAAAATTCTAAATAATTTAAGAAATAGTGTAAAAAAGTAGCTGAGTAAGAGATTGTTCAGCTGTTTTTTAATTGAGAACTATAAAAATTTTCCTCGAAAATAAGAAACTTGCACGATTTACTCATTACTTAGCCAATACTAGAGTTTATACTAGTTACTGTAAAGATGATCATCTAAAAGAAGGAAGGAGGCAACCTTATGGCTAAAAATATAAATCGTTCAGAGATTGATTCTTTAAGTTTTGAGGTTGAAAACCAAGAACTTTTCGGGAAATCAGGAGCTAGTGGTACATAGCTTTTAAAATGACACTAGCAGGTCTCTGTGGATTGTATTTCACCTATTCCTATGAGTTTACGAGAAATAATGTTCGCTGTTAGATAAAACAAAAGGAAGATTCTAGTGTTTTATTTCAAAACATTGACAACATTTTGATTTGGTGTTATATTTACGGGAGAAATACAAATAAAACAAGATAACTTTGAGATTGATTCTTTGGATTATGCAATTAATAGCCAAGAGTTGAATGGTAAATCTGCTGCTGGGTATGGTACGGCTGTTAGATTAACAGCACAGGGGCACTGTGGTTGGTGGTTTACATATTCTTATGAATGTATTTCGCCAAACGTGCGCTGTGTATAAAACTCTCTATTTTTTGACAGGAGGATAAAATGGAAGGAATTATTGGAACACTAGACTTCTATGCACCTGTACTGGTCTTAGGAGTTGTTGTCATAGGGATTGTTTACTTTATGAAAAAAAGAAACGATCGCAAATAATCAACATCAACCGATACCTGAAAAAGGCATCGGTTTTTTTATTACTTGAATATATTGCACAAAATACTCATGCCAAACATTGAAAGGAACCGTATAATAAGAGAGTAATAAATAAACGGAGGAATGAAATTATGAAACAGCTTATTGTAACAGGATTAACGAAAACATTTGGTCAAGGGGATAATATCGTTCATGCTTTATTAGATGTGAACTTGTCCGTTGAAAAAGGTGAATTTCTGGCAATTATGGGTGCCAGTGGTAGTGGAAAAACAACACTCCTCAACTGTATTTCAACGATTGATAAACCAACATCAGGTGAGATTCGATTTGAAGATTTTGACATCATCCATGCCAAGGAAAATGAACTAGCTGACTATCGTGCTAAAAACATTTCCTATATTTTCCAAGCTTACAACTTGGTGGAAACCTTGACAGTTTATGAAAATATCGTTCTACCTCTTCAAATTCAGGGGAAAAATATCAAAAAACATCAGGATAAGATTGAGGAAATTTTGAATAAGTTGGCCATCCAAAACTTAAAAGATAAGTTTCCTAATCAGTTATCAGGTGGCCAGCGACAACGTGTGGCAACTGCTAGAGCCTTGATTGATGATTCTAAACTGATTATCGCAGATGAGCCGACAGGAGCCTTGGACTCTGCCAATTCTGAAAAACTGATGGCACTTTTGCAGGAAATCAATAAAAGTTTTGGGATCACCATTTTATTGGTCACCCACGACCCTGCTGCAGCAAAGTATTCCTCACGGATGGTGCTACTCAGTGATGGAAAGATTATGGATGATTTGAAACGTAACAGCTTATCTAATGAAGAGTATTTGCAAGAGATATACAGCCGTACCAGATAGGAGGGGGAAAGTATGTATCCAAAATTGATTTTACGAAATGTATTTCGAAATTTACAGACCTATACCATCTATTTTTTCAGTCTGACCTTGATTTATAGCTTGCTCTACGCTTTTAATGCTTTACCAAGCCATCCAGTGATGCAAAGTTTATCAGGAGCAAAGGAAACGTTGACGACGGTGATGAGCCAGTACATGGGTTTGCTTTCCTATCTGATTCTATCGGCGATTGCCTTTCTCATCGTTTACGCCACAAATTTTGTGCTGGGACGGCGCAAGAAAGAGTTGGGACTTTATGCAACGCTGGGAATGAAGAAGAAGCAGATTATCCGTACCCTGTTCTTTGAAACCATGCTGGTCAATATCTTTTCCTTGATTCTAGGTTTCTTTCTTGGAGTGATCTTACTGGTCATTCTAGCTAAGATTGCATCTGAGTTTTTCATGGCTAATTACTTTGGTAATCTGGTTTTCTTTGATAGTAAGTCTGTCATCTTACTAGTTTATTCCTATTTGGTAACCAGTTTTATTGTTGGTGTTATGGACATTATCACTTTTAGAAAGCAAAATATCATTGCACTCATTCAAGAAAATGGGGTCAAGAAATCTGTCTTGGCAAAAGGCAAGCCAGTTCTTCAAGTACTTCTCTTTATTCTTTCGACAGCTGTTATCGGTTTTGGTGCTCTCTATTTTTCAGACTATCACCATCTATCATTCTTGAAAAGCTGGGGTATCTTGCTGGTATCTGTCTTCGTGATTTTTGTGATTTTATTTTACAATACCTTGAGCCATTTTATCTTGGTCTCCCTTAGAAAACTGCCTCAAACCTACTATAACAAACTAAACACTTTTAAAATCCGTCAATTTTCAAAACAAGCTGATAGTAATTCGGTCACGTTGGCTGTCTTATCCTTGACCTTGACACTGGCTCTCAGCTTACTCGTTTTTAGTGGTAGTGCCTATACGACTATGAACCGAGAGCTGAACAAATACTCACCTTATGATGTAACTGTCAATCTCTACCGTGGTCAAGAGTTTCAATTTTCTCAGGAATCTGTCAAAGACAGATTGAAAGCAGATGGATTTGACTTTAACCTCATCAAAGAGGAGTACAGCTATCCTAGCTATTCTAGTGATGTAATCTATAAAGATTTGATTGATACCAGCAATCTCTGGGAGCATGATAAGAAACTTCCTGAATCAAAAGTACCGATTTTAGGAATTTCTGCCTACAATCACCTCCGCAAACTGCAAGGGAAAAAAGCGGTTGACTTAGCAGAAGACCAATTTCTAGTCAATGCCAATTATAAAGGAACTGCCAAGCAGATTCAGGACTTTCTATCAACGACCAAAACCCTCATGATTAACGGTCATTCTCTCAACCTTGCCTCTTCGAAGCCACTTGAAACAGTTTACTTTTTATCTTCAGTAGGTCTAAATGACGCAGGAACCTTGATTGTACCAGATAAGGTAGTAGTTGGATTGACGGAAGACCACACGACCTATGTTGCTAATTTTAAAGAAAACATTGACAAACGGGAAGTAGAAACATTCTTGAGTCAGTGGATTGAAAAATACTACTTCACTCGTGATGGAGCAGAGTTGAATTCGTTCACCTATCAAACGAAAGGAAGTATTTTTGAGGTTTACCTTGGATTTATGGGCGTCATTGTCTTTGTCATGATTTTTGTCAGTGTTATTTTTATCATTATTTCCCTCAGTATCTTGTCCCTTCAAACTTCTACAAGTGCTTTAGATAGTGTGAATGATTATCAAATCTTATACCTTCTTGGGAACAAGAGAAAGCAAAATCGCTCTATTCTTTTGCAACAGATTCTAAGTTATTTCTTGGTTCCGTTGGTTATCGCAGGTCCGCTAGCGCTTGCCTTGAGTACCGCACTTCTAGGCTATTTTGAAAATTTCGCTAATACTAGCATTTCTATTGATATCACCTATCTGGGAGTAGCGGTTTTACTCTTTGTCCTTTACCTGCTAGTGACTTACAGAGTAAGTTGGCAAATTATTGAAAATTAAGTCAAATACCAGAGTTGCCTATCCGACAATTCTGGTATTGTGTTATAATGATATTAAAGTAGTTCAGGAAGTGGATACATATGAAACAGTTTGTCAAATCGCTCTCGAAAAACTCACTTTTATTGTGGTGGTTGACGATTTTTAATCATCTAGCTTTGATGATTTATATTTATTATAGGATTCCTCTGGACTTTTCGACAGATTTTTCTTTGCAGATGGTTTTATTGCTGATTATTGCTTTAATTGTATTTAGCTATATTTGTAATATTGTGACCTTTCGCTATAGTGAGTTGAAACTTTGGTTGCTCCTGATGATGTTTCTCATTAGCTGGCAATCCATATTTAATCAAGGAGTTGCGAGCACCCTGTTGCACTTTTTTGATATTCTTCATCCGCTCAACTCTTTTTTATTGGTGTATAGTTCTCTGTCTATTATCTTTCTGGGAGAGAAAATAGGAGAAGAACTGTTGAGTGTGGCCTTTGTGTTGACACTAATCACCATTAGTTCGTATCTGTTAAGTCCTTCAATTTTTCTCTTTCTGTCCTTGTTTGCGTCTTTCTTTTTAAACCTTGTTCCCTTGATTTTACTGATTTTATATCATAAAGAGTTGAAAAGTAAACTCAAGTATCAGAGACGAAATTTGTGGATATTAGCTTTAATATTGCCTCTTTCTTATTTCTTTTTGTATATCAATACGAGGGGCGCAGGAGTGATGAACCTAGTCTGGTATCTTGAGATTATTGGAATACTTGCTTTTTTGCATCTCAAAACAATTATTAACTCTCTTCAGAAAAAGGTAGTAGAGTTGAAGTTGTCCTATATAAAAGCTTTTTCACGCTTGTTTTTACTGATTATGTTTTTGTTAGTAGGCATTTTCATCATCTTTCATTTAGACTTAAACACGAGCTTTTTGGTATTGAATATCATGTTACTATTGTTCGGGATTTGTTCGGAAGAATTGATTCGCCTTTTTCGTTCTGCTGAAATGCTAGATGCTAGGGATTATGTAAAAGTTCTCTTTTTAAAGCGTAACCGTATGGTGAAAAGTCTGCTGGCAAATGAAGACACAGAACAACAGTTCTCCGAATTTCTTCACAATGAAATCCTGCAAAATGTGATGGCGATAAAAAATTTTAATAAATATAGTAGCAATCAAGCTTTTGGTGAACAGATCAATCTGGTGACAGAGGAGTTGGTTCAGCGGATTCGTGAGCGGATGGATTATTATCAGCCAATGGTAGAAACAGACGAGCAGTTAGACATACAGTATCAAGGGCTGATTAATCGGATTGTCAAGCGCTATCACGCAGAAAATGAAGTCGTCACACAGTTTCCTGCCCACTTTAGGCTTTTATCTCCTTACGATAAAATTGCCTATCGTCTGGTTGAGGAGTTGGCGACCAATGCCGTTAAGTACGCTAGTGGTGGAACGATTTCTTTGAAGATTGATGTACATGATGACACTATTTTTATCATTTCTGAAAATGACTGCCTTCAAACAGAAAAATCCTTAGGTTATGGCTTGAAAAATATGTCTAATAAAATTAGTGTTTTAGGTGGTCAAATGCAGATTTTTGAAAATAATAAGAGATTTCGTGTAGAAATTACTCTCCCGATTGATAAGGAGTTGTGTTATGAAAATTTTGTTAATTGATGATCATAAATTATTTAGCCAAAGTATCAAGATGATTTTAGAGTTATCGGAAAACATTAAAAAGGTCCAGTTAGTAGATAATTTTTCGACTATTTCGGAGATTGCTTTTAATGACTACGACATTATTTTGATTGATATCAACCTGACGAGTCTGTATCAAGCTGATGGGCTGACCTTGGCACAAGAGATTATCGACAATGGTTGTTCTAGTAAGGTTGTGATTTTGACAGGTTACAGCAAAAAGATGTATGAACACCGAGCTAAAGCTATGGGGGCTTATGGATTTCTAGATAAAAGTATGGATCCAGATGAGTTGGTGAAAAAACTGGAAAAGATTTATCTAGGAGGTAAGATCTTTTCAGATGAAGTGATGGTAGAGGTGCTAACACCACGAGAAATCGAGATACTAGAACTGGTTAGAAATGGCTTGACTATTGATGATGTCTGTGACAAGGTCTATGTGAGTAAACGTACAGTTTCCAATCACCTAGCCAATATCTTTTTAAAATTAGGAGTGGCTAACAGGCAGGAGGCGATTCACATCGCTGAGCAGTTGGGTTATTTTCCACCAGATTAAAAAGTTGCAGAAGATGCAGCTTTTTTAAATTCTGTGATACTTCTTGTGTGAGTCTCTTCTTGAAAAAAACACAAAATTTTGCTAGAATGAGTCTTATGAAAACATTCTATGATGTGCAGCAATTCCTCAAACGATTTGGTATTATTGTTTACATGGGAAAACGCTTATATGATATTGAACTGATGAAGTTGGAACTCTCTCGGATTTACGATGCAGGGTTGATGGACAAATTAGACTATCTAGAGGCAGAAGCGGTTCTACGCAGAGAGCACAAGGTAGAATTGGATTATATTGAGAAAAATGGAGAAAAGAACTAATGGTTACTTGGATTTTGTGGGCACTTATACTGGCAATGTTGGCATGGATGGGCTTTAACTATCTTCGTATTCGCCGTGCGGCTAAAATTGTAGACAATGAGGAGTTTGAAGCCTTGATTCGTACGGGTCAATTGATTGATTTGCGTGATCCAGCAGAATTCCACAGAAAACATATTCTTGGGGCTCGCAATATTCCTTCAAGTCAGTTGAAAACTAGTCTTGCAGCCCTTCGTAAAGACAAACCTGTCCTTCTTTACGAAAACCAACGTGCGCAACGTGTGACAAATGCAGCCCTTTACTTGAAAAAACAAGGTTTTTCTGAGATTTATATCCTTTCTTATGGTTTGGATTCTTGGAAAGGGAAAGTGAAGACTAGTTAATATTCTGTAAAAAGTTGATATAGTCGGTCTCATATACTAAATTAATAATCATTTTAAGGAGTTTTTAAAAAATGCAAGAAAAGAAAAAACACTCTCTTGTTTTAGGTATCCTATCTATTGTGCTCGGTTTGCTATTTCCAATTGTAGGTATTGTTTTGGGTATCGTAGGATTGGTCTTGGCTATTTCATACCAAAAAGAATCTGGACTAGACTATAAAACAGAAAAAATTCTCAACATTGTAGGACTTGTGGTTTCTGTACTTAACTGGATTGTAGCCGTCGCAGTATTTTTTAGATAAGCAATAAACAAAAAGCTTTAAACATAAAGCTTTTTTCTTTTATCCACTTTTCTCTAAGTGATTTTTAATGATTTTCAATTCCTCTTGGTTTAAGGGACGGTATTGACCTTCTGCTAGTTCTGGGTCTAATGTAAACTCACCGAACTGAACTCGTTTGAGGGATGTCACCTTAACACCAACTGAGAGGAACATTTTCTTGATTTGATGAAATTTTCCTTCTGAAATGGTGATAGAGGCTTGACTGAGGGAAGGACTTGCAGATAGAATCTCTAGTCTTGCAGGTTTACAGACAGTACCATCTAAAAAGACAATTCCCTTTTGAAAGGCTTGGATATGGTCAGGTGTCAGAAGTCCATTAACCTCAACTTGGTAGGTCTTATCGACATGATATTGGGGATGGAGGAGTTGAAAGCCCAAGGGACCGTTGTCAGTCAAGAGGAGGAGTCCCGTCGTATCTCGGTCCAGTCGGCCGACGGCATAGAGCTTGTCAGACTGGATGTCAGGTGACAGCAGGTCCATGACGGTTTGGAGTTCCTTGTCTTTGTTGGCTGTAACGACACCAGTAGGCTTATGAAGCATAAGATAGGTGTGCTCATAACCTCGAATGATTCGGTCCTGAAAAAGGAGTTCCTGTAGTCCTGTATCGATATTTTGGGCTAGGGAGCGGGCTGGGCAACCATTGACGAGAATGTCCCCTTTGAGTAAGGCTTGTTTCATGGCCTTTCGGCTGATTTTTTCTTGGGCTAATAAATTATCTAAACGCATACTGTGCCTATCTTATCATAAGTCGCTTGCTTTGAAAAGGCTTGACGTGAAAAGAAAAGCATAGTGAAAACATTTACACTTGCTTGAGTTATGTCATTTACCTGAAATTATGGTATAATCGTTCAGTTAGAAAATAAATTTTGAATATTATAGAGGAAATCATGACAAAATTAAGAGAAGATATCCGTAACATTGCGATTATCGCCCACGTTGACCACGGTAAAACAACCCTCGTTGATGAATTATTGAAACAATCAGAAACGCTTGATGCACGTACTGAATTGGCTGAGCGTGCTATGGACTCAAACGATATCGAAAAAGAGCGTGGAATTACCATCCTTGCTAAAAATACAGCCGTTGCCTACAACGGAACTCGTATCAATATCATGGACACACCAGGACACGCGGACTTCGGTGGAGAAGTTGAGCGTATCATGAAAATGGTTGACGGTGTTGTCTTGGTCGTAGATGCCTACGAAGGAACAATGCCACAGACTCGTTTTGTATTGAAAAAAGCCTTGGAACAAGATCTTGTCCCAATCGTGGTTGTTAATAAAATCGATAAGCCATCAGCTCGTCCAGCAGAAGTAGTGGACGAAGTCTTGGAACTTTTCATCGAGCTTGGTGCAGATGACGACCAGCTTGATTTCCCAGTGGTCTATGCTTCAGCTATCAACGGAACTTCTTCATTGTCAGATGATCCAGCTGACCAAGAAGCGACTATGGCGCCAATCTTTGACACAATTATCGACCATATCCCAGCTCCAGTAGACAACTCAGATGAGCCTTTGCAGTTCCAAGTGTCACTTTTGGACTACAATGACTTCGTTGGTCGTATCGGTATCGGTCGTGTCTTCCGTGGTACAGTTAAGGTTGGGGACCAAGTTACCCTTTCTAAACTTGACGGCACAACTAAAAACTTCCGTGTTACAAAACTCTTCGGTTTCTTTGGTTTGGAACGTCGTGAAATCCAAGAAGCAAAAGCAGGTGACTTGATTGCCGTTTCTGGTATGGAAGATATCTTTGTCGGTGAAACTATCACTCCGACAGACGCAGTTGAGGCACTTCCAATCCTACACATCGATGAGCCAACTCTTCAAATGACTTTCTTGGTCAACAACTCACCATTTGCTGGTAAGGAAGGTAAATGGGTGACTTCTCGTAAGGTGGAAGAACGTTTGCAGGCAGAATTGCAAACAGATGTTTCTCTTCGTGTTGACCCAACTGATTCACCAGATAAATGGACTGTTTCAGGACGTGGAGAATTGCACTTGTCAATCCTTATCGAGACAATGCGTCGTGAGGGTTATGAGCTTCAAGTATCTCGTCCAGAAGTTATCGTAAAAGAAATCGACGGTGTTAAATGTGAACCATTTGAACGTGTTCAAATCGACACTCCAGAAGAATACCAAGGGTCTGTTATCCAAAGCCTTTCTGAACGTAAGGGTGAAATGTTGGATATGATTTCAACTGGTAATGGTCAAACTCGCTTGGTCTTCCTTGTTCCTGCGCGTGGTTTGATTGGATACTCAACTGAGTTCTTGTCAATGACTCGTGGTTACGGTATCATGAACCATACCTTCGACCAATACTTGCCATTGATTCCAGGTGAAATTGGTGGTCGTCACCGTGGTGCCCTTGTTTCTATCGATGCTGGTAAGGCTACAACTTACTCAATCATGTCTATCGAAGAACGAGGTACGATCTTTGTCAACCCAGGTACTGAGGTTTATGAAGGAATGATCATCGGTGAAAACTCTCGTGAAAATGACTTGACAGTTAACATCACTAAGGCGAAACAAATGACTAACGTTCGTTCAGCTACTAAGGACCAAACAGCTGTTATCAAGACACCTCGTATCTTGACCCTTGAAGAGTCTCTTGAGTTCTTGAACGACGATGAGTACATGGAAGTAACGCCTGAGTCTATCCGTTTGCGTAAACAAATCCTTAACAAGGCAGAGCGTGAGAAAGCTAACAAGAAGAAAAAATCAGCTGAATAAGAGCTAGAAAGAGATAAAGATGGTTTATTTAATCATAGGACTCCTCTTATTACTACTCTATGTATTTGCGACACCAGAAAGCATTAAAGGGACAGTCAATATCGTCCTTGTCGTCTTTGCTTTCGTAGCACTCTTGATTTTACTCATGCTGTCTGTTCTGCAAATCTTTCAGCTACCGACAGAATTTTTTATCGCAATCGCCATGCTCTTCCTAGCATACTTTAGCTTGCGAGATATTACCCTCATGTCGGTTAGTAAAAACAAAAGAAGATAAAAAGAGAGTTTTGGCTCTCTTTTTGCTTGTTAGAATGCTGAATCTGAGCATTTTCATTTAGAATTATTTCCATAAAAATGGTAAAATAGTAAGAGTAGAAATGGAGTTCGAGACATGAAAGTAATAGATCAATTTAAAAATAAGAAAGTCCTTGTTTTAGGTTTGGCTAAGTCTGGTGAATCTGCAGCTCGTTTGTTGGACAAGCTCGGTGCCATTGTGACAGTAAATGATGGGAAACCTTTTGAGGACAATCCAGCTGCTCAAAGTTTGTTGGAAGAAGGGATCAAGGTCATTACAGGTGGCCATCCTTTGGAACTCTTGGATGAAGAGTTTGCCCTTATGGTAAAAAATCCAGGTATCCCTTACAGCAATCCCATGATTGAGAAGGCTTTGGCAAAGGGAATTCCAGTTTTGACTGAGGTGGAATTGGCTTATTTGATTTCAGAAGCGCCAATTATCGGTATCACAGGTTCGAACGGTAAAACAACCACAACGACTATGATTGGGGAAGTTTTGACTGCTGCTGGTCAACATGGTCTTTTATCAGGAAATATCGGCTATCCAGCTAGTCAAGTGGCCCAAACTGCGTCAGATAAGGACACGCTTGTCATGGAACTTTCTTCTTTCCAACTCATGGCCATTCAAGAATTCCATCCTGAGATTGCGGTTATTACCAACCTCATGCCAACTCATATCGATTATCATGGTTCTTTTGAGGAATATGTAGCAGCCAAGTGGAATATTCAGAACAAGATGACAGCGGCTGATTTCCTTGTCTTGAACTTTAATCAAGACTTGGCAAAAGAATTGGCTACTAAAACACAAGCTACAGTTGTACCATTCTCAACACTTGAAAAGGTTGATGGGGCTTATCTGGAAGATGGTCAACTCTACTTTCGTGGGGAAGTTGTCATGGCAGCGAATGAAATCGGAGTTCCAGGTAGCCACAATGTGGAAAATGCCCTTGCGACTATTGCTGTAGCCAAGCTTCGTGGTGTGGATAACCAGATCATCAAGGAAACTCTTTCAGCCTTTGGAGGTGTCAAACACCGTCTCCAGTTTGTGGATGAAATCAAGGGTGTCAAATTCTATAATGATAGCAAGTCAACCAATATCTTGGCTACTCAAAAAGCCTTGTCAGGATTTGACAACAGCAAGGTCATTTTGATTGCAGGTGGTTTGGACCGTGGTAATGAGTTTGACGAATTGGTGCCAGATATTACTGGACTCAAGAAGATGGTCATCCTGGGTCAGTCTGCAGAACGTGTCAAACGGGCAGCAGACAAGGCTGGTGTGGCTTATGTGGATGCGACTGATATTGCAGATGCAACCCGCAAGGCCTACGAGCTTGCGACTCAAGGAGATGTGGTTCTTCTCAGTCCTGCCAATGCCAGCTGGGATATGTATGCTAACTTTGAAGTACGTGGCGACCTCTTTATCGACACAGTAGCGGAGTTAAAGGAATAATATGAAAAAAATTGTCTTTACAGGTGGGGGGACGGTTGGACACGTTACTCTCAACCTTTTGTTAATGCCTAAGTTCATCGAAGATGGCTGGGAAGTTCACTATATTGGGGACAAGCGTGGGATTGAACACCAAGAAATCCTCAAGTCGGGTCTTGATGTCACCTTCCATTCTATTGCGACTGGAAAATTGCGTCGTTATTTCTCTTGGCAAAATATGCTGGACGTCTTTAAAGTTGGATGGGGAATTGTCCAATCTCTCTTTATCATGTTGAGACTTCGTCCACAAGCACTTTTTTCAAAGGGAGGCTTTGTCTCTGTGCCACCTGTTATCGCAGCCCGTGTTTCAGGAGTTCCTGTCTTTATTCACGAATCTGACCTATCTATGGGCTTGGCCAATAAAATTGCCTATAAATTTGCGACGAAGATGTATTCAACCTTTGAGCAAGCTTCAAGTTTGGCTAAGGTTGAGCATGTAGGAGCAGTGACCAAGGTTTCAGACAAAAAAAGTCCAGAACCCGATGAATTGGTGGATATTCAAACTCACTTTAATCCCAAATTGCCAACAGTATTGTTTGTTGGTGGTTCTGCAGGCGCTCGTGTCTTTAACCAATTGGTGACAGACCATAAGAAAGAACTGACAGAGCGCTACAATATTATCAATTTAACTGGAGATTCTAGCCTGAATGAGTTGAGCCAAAATCTCTTTCGTGTTGACTATGTGACCAATCTCTATCAACCCTTGATGGAATTGGCTGATATTGTTGTGACACGTGGTGGTGCCAATACGATTTTTGAGCTCTTAGCCATGGCAAAATTACATGTTATTGTGCCACTTGGTCGTGAAGCTAGTCGTGGAGACCAGATTGAAAATGCAGCTTACTTTGTAAAAAAAGGCTATGCAGAAGAGCTTCAAGAAAGCGATTTGACCTTGGACAGTTTAGAAGAGAAGCTTTCTCACTTACTAAGTCACAAGGAATACTACCAGACTAACATGAAGGCATCTAAGGAATTGAAATCTCTAGCAGATTTTTATCAATTGTTGAAAAAAGATTTATCATAAGGAAAGTAAATGTCAAAAGATAAGAAAAATGAGGGCAAAGAAATCCTCGAAGAATTTAAAGAGTTATCAGAATGGCAGAAACGAAACCAAGAATACCTAAAAAAGAAGGCTGAGGAAGAGGCGACTCTAGCTGAGGAGAAGGAAAAGGAAAGACAAGCTCGAATGGCTTCAAAATCTGAAAAGTCAGATGCAACTGAGGACCAAGAGAGTGAATCTGAACCAAAAGACCCAGAATCAGCTAAAGAAGAGTCTGAAGAAAAAGTAGAAAAATCAGAAGACGTCAAAAAAGAAGTAGCCAAAGAAGAACCAAAATCCAAAGAACCAAAGAAACAGAATAAACAGGCTAAAAAAGTAGAGAAAAAGCCTGTAAAGGAAAAACCGGCTAAACCGAAAATTCCAGGAGTTCATATCTGGCGGGCTATCTCGATTTTGTTTCTCAGTTTGCTTTTATTAGTTGCCTCTGCCTACTTGCTCAGTCCTTATGCGACCATGAAGGATATTCGTGTTGAGGGAACGGTGCAAACTACAGCTGATGATATTCGACAGGCTTCAGGCATTCAGGATTCGGATTATACGATTAACCTTCTGCTAGACAAGGCAAAATATGAAGAACAGATCAAGTCTAATTATTGGGTTGAATCAGCTCAGCTTGTCTATCAATTTCCAACTAAGTTTACTATCAAGGTCAAGGAATACGATATTGTTGCCTACTATGTTTCTGGTGAAAGTCATTATCCAATTCTTTCCAGTGGGAAGGTGGAGACCAGTGCTGTAAGTTTGGTGAGTCTGCCAGAAACGTATTTGTCAGTTCTCTTTAATGACAGCGAACAAATCAAGGCCTTTACATCAGAACTTTCTCAAATTAGCCCTGAACTCAAAGCAGCTATTCAGAAGGTGGAACTAGCCCCAAGCAAGGTGACATCAGATTTAATTCGATTGACCATGAATGATTCGGACGAAATCTTGGTTCCCCTTTCTGAAATGAGCAAGAAACTGCCTTACTACAGTAAGATTAAGCCTCAATTGTCAGAACCAAGTGTGATTGACATGGAAGCTGGAATTTACAGCTACACTGTGGCGGATAAATTAATTATGGAGGCAGAGGAAAAAGCCAAACAAGAGGCCAAGGAAGCTGAGAAGAAACAGAAAGAGGAAGAGAAGAAAAGGCTGGAAGAACAGCAGAATAAATTGGAAGAAGAGAAGAAAAAATTGGAGGAAGAGAGCAATCGAAACCAAACAAGTCAGCGTTCATCGCGTCGCTAGGTTTACCTATTCTCCTATAGCTCTTTAGTTGCCATGTTTTTACTTGACAAGTGTTAGTAGAAATAATAGAATAGTAAAAAACCTTTAAAGCAGTCCAGAGAGGCAGCTAAGGTTAGACGGTGAAAGGGTGGAGACTACCCATTTTTCGTGGAACCTTGCTGTTGGCAGGTTCCTTTTTTCGTGGCTTCTGTTGGCCAGACTCTCTCACTAGCAAAGGTAGAAGGAGAAACCTATGCGAGAACATCGTCCAGTCATTGCTCTTGATTTTCCTAGTTTTGAGGCGGTCAAGGAATTTTTAGCTCATTTCCCAGTAGAAGAAAGCCTTTATCTCAAGGTAGGGATGGAGCTCTATTATGCAGCGGGTCCTGAGATTGTGTCTTACTTGAAAGGTCTGGGTCACAGCGTCTTTCTTGATCTCAAACTTCATGACATTCCCAATACAGTCAAATCAGCTATGAAGGTCTTGTCTCAGCTTGGTGTGGATATGACCAATGTTCATGCGTCTGGGGGTGTAGAGATGATGAAGGCGGCGCGTGAAGGTCTTGGAAGTCAAGCAAAATTGATCGCTGTCACTCAGCTCACATCAACATCAGAAGCTCAGATGCAGGAGTTTCAAAATATCCAAACCAGCCTGCAAGAGTCTGTGATCCACTATGCCAAGAAGACGGCTGAAGCGGGATTAGATGGTGTTGTTTGCTCGGCTCAGGAAGTGCAAGTCATCAAGCAGGCTACCAAACCAGATTTTATCTGTCTGACACCAGGCATTCGTCCACAGGGAGCTGCAGTAGGAGATCAAAAACGCGTCATGACGCCAGCAGATGCCTATCAAATAGGCAGTGACTATATCGTAGTGGGACGTCCCATTACCCAAGCTGAGGATCCTGTTGCAGCTTATCATGCAATCAAAGAGGAATGGAACCAAGACTAGAATTAAAGAAATAGATTAGAAAAACAAAAGGAGAAGACCATGACACTTGCTAAAGATATCGCTAGCCACCTCTTGAAAATTCAAGCCGTTTACCTTAAACCAGAGGAGCCTTTCACTTGGGCATCTGGTATCAGGTCACCGATTTACACTGATAATCGTGTGACACTAGCCTATCCAGAAACTCGTACCTTAATTGAAAATGGCTTTGTGGAAGCTATTAAAGAAGCCTTTCCAGAGGTAGAAGTCATTGCAGGAACTGCAACAGCAGGGATTCCACACGGAGCTATCATTGCTGATAAGATGAACTTGCCATTTGCCTATATCCGTAGTAAACCAAAAGACCACGGAGCTGGTAACCAAATCGAAGGCCGCGTAGCTCAGGGTCAAAAAATGGTAGTGGTTGAAGATCTTATTTCAACAGGTGGTTCTGTTCTTGAAGCAGTAGCAGCAGCAAAGCGAGAAGGAGCAGATGTGCTTGGTGTAGTAGCAATTTTCAGTTACCAATTGCCAAAAGCAGACAAAAACTTTGCAGATGCAGGTGTCAAACTTGTGACGCTTTCTAACTACAGTGAACTCATCCATCTAGCCCAAGAAGAAGGCTATATCACACCAGAAGGCCTCGACCTTCTAAAACGATTTAAAGAAGACCAAGAAAATTGGCAAAATGCTTAAGACATAAAAAATCAGGTAGTCACTAGGATTACCTGATTTTGTTTTTTAGAATAGAAAATGAAAAGATTATTTGAATTTCCATAACTTAAGAAAGTTTATCATTTTTAATTATCTCTGTAAAATGATTGTAAGTATGAAATTTCCAAACAAAATATTTGAAAAGTTTTGAAAAAAGAGTTATGATATTTTTGTAATATACAAAGTAAACGCTTACTTATTAAGGAGGGCATTTTATGTCATACAAAACAAGCAATGCAGAAGGTCATGTAGATTTCATCAATACCTATGATTTGGAGCCAATGGCGCAACAAGTTATTCCTAAAGCAGCCTTTGGCTATATCGCTAGTGGGGCAGAAGATACTTTCACTTTGCGTGAGAATATTCGTGCCTTTAACCACAAACTCATCGTTCCTCATACACTTTGTGATGTTGAAAATCCAAGTACAGAGATTGAATTTGCAGGTGAAAAATTGTCTTCACCAATCATTATGGCGCCTGTTGCAGCTCATAAATTGGCAAATGAACAGGGTGAAGTGGCGACTGCGCGTGGTGTGCATGAGTTTGGTTCTCTTTACACAACTAGCTCTTACTCTACTGTAGATCTTCCAGAAATTACGGAAGCCCTTCAAGGGACACCTCATTGGTTCCAATTTTACTTTAGTAAAGATGATGGAATCAACCGCCACATCATGGACCGTGTGAAGGCTGAAGGTTATAAAGCGATTGTCTTGACGGCAGATGCGACTGTAGGGGGCAATCGTGAGGTGGACAAACGTAATGGTTTTGTCTTCCCAGTTGGCATGCCGATTGTTGAAGAATACCTGCCAGAAGGTGCTGGTAAATCAATGGACTTTGTTTACAAATCAGCTAAACAACGCTTGTCTCCACGTGATGTAGAATTCATCGCTGAATACTCAGGACTTCCAGTTTATGTCAAGGGACCACAATGCCGTGAGGACGTTGAACGTTCGCTTGCTGCAGGTGCTTCTGGTATCTGGGTAACCAACCACGGTGGTCGCCAAATCGACGGTGGACCAGCTGCCTTCGACTCACTTCAAGAAGTAGCTGAAGCAGTTGATAAACGCGTGCCAATTGTCTTTGACTCAGGTGTTCGTCGTGGTCAACACGTCTTTAAAGCCTTGGCTTCAGGAGCAGACTTGGTAGCTATTGGCCGCCCGGTTATCTATGGCTTGGCTCTCGGCGGTAGTGTTGGTGTACGTCAAGTCTTTGAACACTTGAATGCGGAATTGAAGACAGTTATGCAATTGTCTGGAACTCAGACGATTGAAGACGTTAAACACTTTAAACTGCGTCATAACCCATACAACCCAACCTTCCCAGTTGACCCACGCGACTTAAAATTGTATTGATAAAAAGATTGCCTCCACTGAATGTGGAGGTTTTTCTTGTGTTTTAAATACTTTTGAAATAAAGATTTTAAAAAAAGAGAAAGATTCGATTTTTTATAATTGACAAATGTAGATTTTAAGAGTATACTGATAATTGTAATTGACAAATGTAGATTTTGGAGGTGCGCTGATGCAGATTTCAGATGCAGAATGGCAGGTCATGAAGATTATTTGGATGCAGGGGGAACAGACCAGTACGGATTTGATCAGGGTTCTGGCAGAGCGATTTGACTGGTCCAAGTCGACCATTCAGACTCTTTTGGCTCGTTTGGTTGAGAAAGAGTGTCTGACAAGGAAAAAAGAAGGCAAGTTCTTTGTCTATTCAGCCCTTTTAACTTTGGACCAAAGTCGGGATTTACTTGTTCAAGATATCAAGGACAAGGTTTGTTCCCGTAGGATTAAGAACTTGTTGGCTGATTTGATTGCTGAATGTGATTTTACTCAGGCTGACTTGGAAGACTTGGAAGCTGTGATTTCTGAGAAGAAATCAAGCGCTGTAACAAAAGTAAAATGTAATTGTATGTAAAGGAGACGTCATGTTAAATAGTATTGTAACCATTATTTGTATTGCCCTTATCGCGTTTATCTTGTTTTGGTTTTTCAAAAAGCCTGAAAAATCTGGACAAAAGGCCCAGCAAAAAAACGGCTACCAAGAGATTCGAGTGGAGGTCATGGGGGGCTATACGCCTGAGTTGATTATCCTCAAGAAATCAGTGCCAGCCCGCATTGTCTTTGACCGCAAGGACCCTTCACCCTGTCTGGACCAAATTGTTTTTCCAGATTTTGGTGTACATGCGGACCTGCCTATGGGGGAAGAGTATATAGTGGAAATCACGCCTGAGCAGGCTGGAGAGTATGGTTTCTCTTGTGGCATGAATATGATGCACGGTAAGATGATTGTAGAATAGGAGAATGATATGACTGAAATTGTAAAAGCAAGTCTTGAAAATGGTGTTCAAAAAATCCGTATCACGGCAGACAAAGGCTACCATCCAGCTCATATACAGCTTCAAAAAGGGATTCCAGCTGAGATTACCTTTCATCGTACTACTCCTTCAAACTGTTATAAGGAAATTCTTTTTGAAGAAGAAGGCATCTTAGAACCAATCGGCGTAGACGAAGAGAAAGTCATTCGTTTTACACCTCAAGAATTAGGTCAACATGAATTTTCTTGTGGTATGAAGATGCAAAAGGGAAGTTATACAGTTGTTGAGAAGACTCGAAAATCTCTATCACTTTTACAGCGTTTTTGGATTACTAGTATCTTTACTGTGCCTCTTGTGATCCTCATGATTGGGATGTCGACAGGAGGAATTAGTCACCAAGTCATGCGTTGGGGAACCTTTTTAGCCACAACACCGATTATGCTAGTAGCAGGTGGTCCTTATATCCAAAGTGCTTGGGCTAGTTTTAAAAAGCACAATGCCAACATGGATACCTTGGTTGCTCTGGGAACCCTAGTGGCCTATTTCTATAGCTTAGTTGCCCTCTTCGCTGGTCTCCCCGTTTACTTTGAAAGTGCTGCCTTTATCTTCTTCTTCGTTCTTATGGGAGCCGTTTTTGAGGAGAAAATGCGGAAAAATACTTCCCAAGCTGTGGAGAAATTACTTGACTTGCAGGCTAAAACTGCAGAAGTCTTGCGTGAGGATAACTATGTTCAAGTCCCTTTGGAGCAAGTCAAGGTAGGTGACCTGATTCGAGTGCGTCCCGGTGAAAAGATTGCGGTTGATGGTGTCGTAGTAGAAGGTATCTCTAGTATTGATGAGTCTATGGTGACAGGTGAGAGTCTGCCTGTGGACAAGACAGTTGGAGATACCGTCATTGGTTCAACCATCAATAATAGTGGAACACTTGTTTTTAGAGCAGAAAAAGTTGGTTCAGAGACTGTTTTGGCTCAGATTGTGGATTTTGTGAAGAAAGCTCAAACCAGTCGTGCGCCGATTCAGGACTTGACGGATAAGATTTCAGGAATTTTTGTCCCAGCAGTTGTCATTTTAGGGATTGTGACCTTTTGGGTTTGGTTCGTCTTGCTCAGGGATAGTGTGGTCGTGCTTGGAGCTAGCTTTGTGTCCTCTCTTCTCTACGGAGTGGCGGTTTTGATTATCGCCTGCCCTTGTGCATTGGGACTTGCAACACCGACAGCCCTTATGGTGGGGACAGGTCGCAGTGCCAAGATGGGAGTTCTCCTCAAAAATGGAACGGTTCTACAGGAAATCCAGAAAGTCCAAACTATTGTTTTTGATAAGACCGGGACTTTGACTGAAGGGAAACCTGTGGTCACAGATATCATTGGAGACGAAGTAGAAGTGCTTGGATTGGCAGCTTCCTTGGAAGAAGCTTCTCAACACCCACTGGCTGAAGCCGTTGTGAAACGAGCGAGTGAAGCTGGACTTGAGTTTCAAACTGTTGAAAATTTCCAAGCCTTGCACGGGAAAGGTGTCTCAGGGCAAATCAATGGAAAACAAGTTTTGCTTGGAAATGCTAAAATGCTGGATGGCATGGATATTTCTAGAACTTATCAAGAAAAACTAGAAGAACTAGAAAAAGAAGCTAAGACAGTTGTTTTCTTGGCTGTGGACAATGAAATCAAAGGCTTGCTTGCTCTGCAAGATATTCCTAAGGAAAATGCCAAGCTTGCCATCAGTCAGTTGAAAAAACGAGGTCTTAAAACAGTCATGCTGACAGGAGATAATGCTGGTGTGGCGCGTGCCATTGCCGATCAGATCGGAATCGAAGAGGTCATTGCAGGTGTCTTGCCAGAGGAAAAAGCTCATGAAATTCATAAACTACAAGCGACTGGGAAAGTAGCCTTTGTTGGTGATGGTATCAATGACGCTCCTGCCCTCAGTGTAGCAGATGTGGGGATTGCTATGGGAGCTGGAACGGATATCGCTATCGAGTCAGCAGATTTAGTGTTGACAACCAATAACCTCCTAGGCGTGGTTCGTGCCTTTGACATGAGTAAGAAAACCTTTAATCGAATTCTGCTCAATCTTTTCTGGGCCTTTATCTACAATGTCGCCGGAATTCCGATTGCAGCAGGAGTCTTTTCTGGTGTTGGACTGGCCCTCAATCCAGAACTAGCTGGTCTAGCCATGGCCTTTAGTTCTGTATCTGTTCTGACTAGTTCACTCTTACTAAACTTTAGTAAAATAGATTAAAAGCGGGCTTGCTCGCTTTTTATACTCTTCAAAAATCTCTTCAAATCACGTCAACTTTATCTGCAACCTCAAAGCTGTGTTTTGAGCAACCTGCGGCTAGCTTTCTAGTTTGTTCTTTGATTTTCATTGAGTATTATAAAACAGAAACTAAAAACGTTTTTAAACTGTACTGTAATAGAGAATAAAAACTTCTGAGCAGATTCTTAGTAAAGTCAAAATAAATGTGATAAATTAGTATTGTAAAAATTTACTGAAACGTTTTCAAAAACTATATGAAACCTTTTTTAGTAGATTTAAAAATATTTGAAGGAGAGTTATCATTATGACTCAAGGGAAAATTACTGCATCTGCAGCAATGCTTAATGTATTGAAAACATGGGGCGTAGACACAATCTACGGTATCCCATCAGGAACACTCAGCTCATTGATGGATGCTTTGGCTGAAGACAAAGATATCCGCTTCTTGCAAGTTCGTCACGAAGAAACAGGTGCTCTTGCAGCGGTTATGCAAGCTAAATTCGGCGGCTCAATCGGGGTTGCAGTTGGTTCAGGTGGTCCAGGTGCGACTCACTTGATTAACGGTGTTTACGATGCAGCTATGGATAACACTCCATTCCTAGCAATCCTTGGATCACGTCCAGTTAACGAACTCAACATGGATGCTTTCCAAGAATTGAACCAAAACCCAATGTACAACGGTATCGCTGTATACAACAAACGTGTAGCTTACGCTGAGCAATTGCCAAAAGTAATCGACGAAGCTTGCCGTGCTGCAGTTTCTAAAAAAGGTCCAGCTGTTGTTGAAATCCCAGTAAACTTCGGTTTCCAAGAAATCGACGAAAATTCATACTACGGTTCAGGTTCATACGAACGTTCATTCATCGCTCCTGCTTTGAACGAAGTTGAAATCGACAAAGCTGTTGAAATCTTGAACAATGCTGAACGTCCAGTTATCTATGCTGGTTACGGTGGTGTTAAAGCTGGTGAAGTGATTACTGAATTGTCACGTAAAATCAAAGCACCAATCATCACAACTGGTAAAAACTTTGAAGCTTTCGAATGGAACTATGAAGGTTTGACAGGTTCTGCTTACCGTGTTGGTTGGAAACCAGCCAACGAAGTGGTCTTTGAAGCAGACACAGTTCTTTTCCTTGGTTCAAACTTCCCATTTGCTGAAGTTTATGAAGCATTCAAGAACACTGAAAAATTCATCCAAGTGGATATTGACCCTTACAAACTTGGTAAACGTCACGCCCTTGACGCTTCAATCCTTGGTGACGCAGGTCAAGCAGCGAAAGCAATCCTTGACAAAGTGAATCCAGTTGAATCTACTCCATGGTGGCGTGCAAACGTTAAGAACAACCAAAACTGGCGTGATTACATGAACAAACTCGAAGGTAAAACTGAGGGTGAATTGCAATTGTATCAAGTTTACAATGCAATCAACAAACATGCTGATCAAGACGCTATCTATTCAATCGACGTAGGTGACACTACTCAAACATCTACTCGTCACCTTCACATGACACCTAAGAACATGTGGCGTACATCTCCACTCTTTGCGACAATGGGTATTGCCCTTCCTGGTGGTATCGCTGCTAAGAAAGACAATCCAGATCGCCAAGTATGGAACATCATGGGTGACGGTGCATTCAACATGTGCTACCCAGACGTTATCACAAACGTTCAATATGACCTTCCAGTTATCAACGTTGTCTTCTCAAATGGTAAATATGCCTTCATCAAGGACAAATACGAAGACACAAACAAACACTTGTTTGGTTGTGACTTCCCTAATGCTGACTATACGAAAATCGCTGAAGCTCAAGGTGCTGTAGGATTTACAGTTGACCGTATCGAAGACATCGATGCAGTTGTTGCAGAAGCTGTTAAACTCAACAAAGAAGGTAAAACTGTTGTGATCGATGCTCGCATCACTCCACACCGTCCACTTCCAGTAGAAGTACTTGAATTGGATCCAAAACTTCACTCAGAAGAAGCAATCAAAGACTTCAAGGAAAAATACGAAGCAGAAGAACTCGTACCATTCCGCCTCTTCTTGGAAGAAGAAGGATTGCAATCACGCGCAATTAAATAATTCCTTCGTGGAACTTAAAAAGATCGGAGCAATCCGGTCTTTTTATGGAGGATAGTAAATGAATTTAAATCAATTAGATATTATCGTTTCAGATGTTCCCCAAGTCTGTGCTGACTTGGAGCGTATTTTGGATAAAAAGCCCGATTATGTTGATGACAGTTTTGCTCAGTTTACGATTGGCAGTCACTGTCTGATGTTGTCCCAAAATCATTTGATTCCTTTGGAAGATTTTCAGTCAGGAATCATTCTTCATATCGAGGTTGAGGATGTAGACCAGAATTACCAACGGTTGAAAGAACTTGGTATCCAGGTTTTAAACGGACCAACTGTAACCGATTGGGGAACAGAGTCCTTATTAGTTAAAGGGCCTGCTGGTCTAGTGATTGATTTTTATCGTATGAAGTAGGTAATTCTATTATCAAATTTTTTATCTAAACATTCTTGGAGTGAAACTTAAAAAGATCGGAGCAATTCGATCTTTTTTGTATTTATGCGACTTTCAGTCCGTCTCGCTCCGTTAGGTGCGAGACAAAAAACCACCCGTTTTCACGGGTGGTTATGATTTCTACACTTATTGTTTGGCTTCCTGTTTTAATTGTTGCACCTGTTCCTCGTACTGGACAAGCTCCCTGTCTTTTATATTGATAGTCGCTTCTGCTTCAGCAATGCGGCTTCTCAGATCTTGAGTCTTGTTATGGTGATAGCTAATACCAATAGCACTACCAGCAATGATCCCGATTACTAGACAAGTAAAAATCACCAAAATCAAGGGAGCAGATAGTTGTGTAAAGACAAGACTGACAGTTACTGTTTGACGATTGAGTAGACCAAATGAGATCACAATGACTAATAAGCTCAAACCGCCAATTAGATAAGCCTTATCTTTCAGTGACAATTCATTAAATTTTTTTAGCATAAGTTCCTTTTCTCCTGACTATGTTGATAGAAAACTACACACCATTTAGGTATTAACAAAATTCATTTTACTAGAAAATTTCGATACTGTCAATAATTTCTAACGGCTTATTTACCATCAATCAATCGATTCATTGAAAAGGAGTATTCATTTTCTAATATTTGATTGAGTAAACAGATCGGAGCAATCCGGTCTTTTTCTTATCATAAGATTGTGATAGTTTACATTTTTATAACAAAATTCGTAAGCTCTTGCTTGTTTCTTAAACAGATTATAAAATAGAAAGCATAAAAGAATAAAAGAGGTTTTGAAAATGTCTGAAAAACAAATGAAAGTTTTAGGTTGGGTAGCGACCTTCATGTCTGTTATGATGTATGTGTCTTACTTCCCACAAATCATGAATAATCTTGCCGGCCAGAAAGGGAACTTCATCCAGCCCTTGGTCGCAGCTATCAACTGTAGTCTCTGGGTTTGCTACGGTCTTTTCAAGAAAGAAAGAGATATTCCCCTTGCTGCTGCCAATGCCCCTGGTATCGTCTTTGGTCTAGTAACGGCTATCACAGCTTTGATTTAAAAGGAACAGAGGAGACTAGTTTTCAGTCTTCTTTTTTGTTTCAGGGGAGGCTATTTACTTTTTCTAGAGGATAATTTTTTAAAAAACAATCTGATAAACTTAAATAGTAGAATAGTATCAGTATGTCACAGTATTTTATAAGAAAAGGTTTACAGAATAAGTTATAATATAAGTAAATGAACAAGCAAATAAGAAAGTGAGTAGAGTTATGACCGAAAAACTGACTTTTCCGGATGGTTTCTTGTGGGGCGGAGCGACAGCTGCCAACCAGTGTGAGGGTGCTTATAATTTAGAAGGTCGTGGATTGGCGAATGTGGATGTCGTCCCCATCGGTCCAGATCGTGAAGCCATTATCACAGGTCAGAAAAAGATGTTTTCGTTTGAGGAGGACTATTTTTACCCAGCCAAAGAAGCCATTGATATGTACCATCATTACAAGGAAGATATTGCTCTTTTTGCAGAGATGGGCTTTAAGACTTATCGACTTTCCATTGCTTGGACTCGGATTTTTCCTAAGGGCGACGAAACAGTGCCAAATGAAGCTGGTCTAGCCTTTTATGAGGACTTGTTTAAGGAATGTTATAAGTATGGAATCCAACCTCTGGTTACCATTACGCATTTCGACTGTCCTATGCACTTGATTGAAGAATACGGTGGTTGGCGCAATCGTCGGATGTTAGACTTCTATGAAAAACTTTGTCGCACACTCTTTACCCGCTATAAGGGCTTGGTCAAATTCTGGCTAACCTTCAATGAAATCAACATGATTCTCCATGCACCCTTTATGGGAGCTGGACTCTGTTTTGAAGAAGGAGAAAATCAAGAACAGGTTAAATATCAGGCTGCCCACCATGAGCTAGTAGCTTCAGCCCTTGCGACGAAAATTGCCCACGAAATTGACCCAGAAAACAAGGTGGGATGTATGTTGGCAGCAGGGCAATACTATCCTAACACAGCCCATCCGAGAGACTACTGGGCAGCCATGGAGGAAGACCGCAAGAGTTACTTCTTCATTGATGTTCAAGCGCGTGGGGAATACCCAAACTATGCCAAGAAGCAGTGGGAGCGTGAGGGGATTGAGATTCAAATGACGGCTGAGGATCTGGACTTGTTGAAGAACAATACTGTTGACTTTGTTTCCTTCTCTTACTATGCAAGTCGAGTGGCGTCAGGTGATCCAGAAGTTAAAGAATTAACTGCTGGAAATGTTTTTGCCTCTCTCAAAAATCCTTATCTTGAATCCTCAGAATGGGGATGGCAGATTGACCCACTTGGCCTTCGCATCACCCTCAATGCCATCTGGGATCGTTACCAAAAGCCTATGTTCATCGTAGAAAATGGACTCGGTGCTATGGATACACCGGATGAAAATGGTTATGTAGCAGATGACTATCGGATTGCTTACTTAGAAGCTCACATCAAGGCTATGCGAGATGCCATTTACCAAGATGGAGTTGACTTGCTTGGTTATACGACTTGGGGCTGTATCGATCTGGTTTCAGCTGGAACAGGCGAAATGAACAAGCGCTATGGCTTTATCTATGTGGATCGAGATAATGCTGGTCATGGAAGCCTCAAACGTAGCAAGAAGAAATCCTTCTACTGGTACAAGGATGTCATTGCCAGCAATGGTGCAATCATTGAGTAGATCACATTTATTCACTATTTTTATAAAATCTTCTCCCTACTTTATAAGATGTGAAAAAGAGTTCAACTGGAACTCTTTTTTTGCTATAATGAGGGGAGAAAAATCAGACAGGAGATCGACATGTCAGAACCATTATTTTTACAATCAGTTATGCAAGAAAAAATCTGGGGTGGTACCAAGCTACGTGATGAGTTTGGATACGACATCCCAAGTGAAAAAATCGGAGAATATTGGGCCATCTCAGCCCATCCAAATGGTGTCTCTAAAGTTGCCAATGGTTGCTACGAGGGAACAGATCTTGCTACTTTGTATGCAGAACACCGTGAATTGTTTGGCAATCGTCCAGAACCTGTATTTCCACTGTTGACTAAGATTCTGGATGCTAACGACTGGCTCAGTGTTCAAGTTCATCCAGACGATGCTTACGGACTCGAGCATGAAGGCGAACTTGGAAAAACAGAATGCTGGTACATCATCGCTGCGGATGAAGGTTCAGAGATTATCTATGGTCACAATGCCAAGTCAAAAGAAGAACTCCGCCAGCAAATCGAGGACAAGAATTGGGATGCTTTGTTGACAAAAGTACCAGTTAAAGCTGGAGATTTCTTCTATGTGCCAAGTGGCACCATGCATGCTATTGGTGCAGGTATTTTAATCCTTGAAACCCAACAGTCTAGTGACACAACCTACCGTGTCTATGACTTTGACCGTAAGGATGATAATGGTAACTTGCGTGAACTTCACCTTGAAAAATCCATTGATGTCTTGAACATTGGTGAGCCTGCAAATAGCCGTCCTGTAACTGTTAAAGCAGATGATTTGCGTTCCACTCTCCTTGTATCCAATGATTTCTTTGCAGTTTACAAGTGGGAAATTACTGGAAAAGTTGACTTCGAAAAGACAGCTGACTACAGCTTGTTTAGTGTCTTAGCTGGTCAAGGTCAACTGACTGTTGACGGAAAAAACTATCCAATCCAAAAAGGTAGCCACTTTATCCTACCAAGTGATGTTGAAGCTTGGACCTTGGAAGGACAAGATTTGGAATTGATTGTTAGCCATCCATAAAAAAGAAAGGGCCTGAGTTCATTACTCAAGTCCTTTTTGATTACATAAATTGGGCGATAAAGACCACGATGATGATGATTGGAATGATGAAACGAAGAAGGAAGAGCCAGATTTGGAACAGTCCCTGTTTCCATGCTTTTTCATCGAGATGAAGTTCCTCCATTGCAAGAGCCTTTTTAAAGATATAGCCTGTAAAAAGTGAAAGGCAGAGAGCTCCAAATGGCATGAGGAGATTGGAAACCAAGAAGTCCATAGCGTCAAAGAAGGTCTTCCCAAAGATGTGAACATCCGCCATGACACCGTAAGATAGGGCTGAAGGAATTCCAAATACGAAGGTCAAGATTCCTAAAATGGCACTCCATTTGGCACGTTTGCTGTTATTCTGATTGGTGATATTTCCCACATTGATTTCCAGCATGACGACAGAAGAAGTGACCGTCGCAAAGAGGAAGAGCAAGAGGAAAAGGATGTAGAAAATGGTTCCAAAAGGCATCTTGTCAAAGAGTTGAGGCAAGACGATAAAGAGCAAGCTCGGTCCCCCTTCAGACTGGATATTGAAGGCTGACATAGCTGGGAAAATGGCTAGACCTGCCATGATGGATACCGAGATATTCATGGCTACGATGGAAATCCCTGACTGGACTAGATTGGTTTTCTTATCCAAATAAGAAGCATAGGTCAGCATGGCTGTAACCCCTAGTGAGAGGGCAAAGAAAGATTGTCCCAGAGCATATAGGAGACCAGCACTGGTCAGCTTAGAGAAGTCTGGTTTTAGGAAGTAAAGAACCCCTTCCATGGCATTTGGCAAACTGAGAGAACGACCGATGATGACGACAAAGATGATAAAGAGCAGGGGCATCATGACTTTCGAAGCTCTTTCAATCCCTTTTTGAACCCCACGTGATACAATGAAGATATTCAATAGGATAAAGGCTGCTTGAGCTCCTAGGGCAATGGCTGGATTTGAAATGATTGAAGTAAATAACTGAGCATAATCCCCCGTTCCGCTAAGTTGGAACAATTTTCCAAACTCAATGCCTAGATAGACTAAAATCCATCCTCCAATAACACTGTAGAAAGATAAGAGGATAAAGAGGGCGAAGGCACCAATCCAACCGATAAAGTTGTACTTGCTATTCTTGCCGAGTTTTCCAAAGGTTTTGATTGCTGAGACACCAGCACTTCGGCCGAGAGCAAATTCAGCCAGCAAAAGGGGGAAACCAATTAAAATAGTGGAAATGAGAAAGACAAGTAAAAAGCCTCCTCCACCATTAGCAGCAGTCATGTAGGGGAATTTCCAAACGGCACCAAGTCCGATGGCTGAACCAGCAGATGCCAGAATAAAGCCCAGTTTAGAACCCCATTGCGATTTTTCAGACATAGTTAAACTCCTAAAATTAGTATTACAAAAGAAAAAGCTACTGCCCTTGGCAACTAGCCTCATCAGTACTCAAAATGAGCGTTTCTTTTGATTGACAGACTTGACTATCCTATCATGTTTTCTAAGGTCTGTCAAGAAAACCATTTTCATGTTATGATAAAGTAAAAAATTTCGTAAAAACGCTTGACTCTGACCTAAGGGGAGGGGTTATACTATCAATGTAATACTCTTCGAAAATCTCTTCAAACCACGTCAGCGTCGCCTTGAATTATATATGTGACTGACTTCGTCAGTCTTATCTACAACCTCAAAGCAGTGCTTTGAGCAACCCGCGGATAGCTTTCTAGTTTGCTATTTGATTTTCATTGAGTATAAGGAGGAAATCATGTACCATATAAAAGAAGCTGCGCAGCTTTCGGGCGTCTCTGTCAAGACCCTGCATCACTACGATAAGGTAGGGCTTTTGGTTCCTGTAAAGTCGGAAAACGGCTATCGAACCTACAGTCAGGAGGATTTGGAACGCCTTCAGGTCATTCTTTACTACAAATATCTAGGTTTTTCTTTAGAAAAAATAGCAGAGCTATTAAAGGAAGAAAGGACTGATTTATTGCCCCACTTGACTAGACAGTTGGACTATTTGACTCGAGAGAGGGAACATCTGGATACCTTGATTTCAACCTTGCAAAAAACCATTCAAGAACAAAAAGGAGAAAGAGAAATGAGCATTCAAGAGAAATTTGCTGGATTTAACTACCAAGACCATCAAAAATACCATCAAGAAGCGGTAGAAAAATATGGACAAGAAGTCATGGACCAAGCGCTCGAGCGCCAAAAAGGTCACGAAGACGAGGCTACGGCTGCCTTTAACCAAGTTTTTCAAGCTTTGTCACAAAATCTTCAAGCTGGTTTACCTGCAACAGCAACTGAAAACCAAGAGCAAGCAGGCAAACTCTTGCAAGCTATTCGTACTTATGGATTTGATTGTACGATTGAAGTATTCGGCCATATCGGTAAGGGATATGTTTATAACCCAGAGTTTAAGGAAAACATTGACAAATTTGGAACTGGCACTGCCCAATACACATCAGATGTCATTGTCCACTATGTCCAAACTCAAACAAAATAAAATCGGAGGAGCATTCTTCCGATTTTTACTAAATTCAAGCACTATTTGCTTAATAATTTTTCTACCACATTTAGTTTTCGCATGGTCAAATCTACATTAAAAAGCTTTTCAAGATAGTTGGTATGGAGTTTCTTTTGTTTAGCAGTTCTAGGGAGATAGAGGTAAAGGCAGTGGTTACCGATACAAATTTCTTCTTCACCGTAATCAATTTTCAATTTTTCTAAAGGGAGACTTTGAATAGATTCTTGATAAAAAATCACGTGTATACGGTCATAAAGATAGTGTTCTCCAAACGGGTTTTCTTGGACAATTTTTTTAAAATCACTTTTGTTCTTGATTACCATTTTTAAGTCAGCACCAATATTTTCATTTATTAGAGTATGGACACGTTCTCGTATTTTTTCTAAATCTAAGTCACTTTCAAGAATAATATTTCCACTTTGAATATAAGTTCGAACTTGTTGAAAACCAGCTTCTGTCAAGATATCTACTAGATAAGACATTTTAGGGATAGCATTTTTTCCATTAGGAGTAACTCCCCTTAACAAGATAATATGTTCCAAAGGACTTCCTTTCTTTTGGGGCTGATTTAGCCATTGAATAATTTAGATTTAGATTGGATTTGCTCCCGCCACCCAGCCAGTACAGAGGGCTGAAGTAATATTAAAACCACCCGTGTGGGCATTGATATCCAGTACCTCGCCCGCAAAGTGGAGGCCAGGGACCATCTTACTTTCTAGAGTTTTAGGATTGATTTCCTTGAGACTGACGCCACCCTTGGTAACAAAGGACTTGGCCAATGACATTTTACCAGTTACAGGAATTTTAAGTCCCTTGATAGATTGGAGGAGTTGTCCTCGTTCCTTTTCAGTCAACTGTTTGACTTTGTCAGGATAGCCTTGCACAAAAAATTCTGCCAAGCGTTCTGGAAGCAAAGTTTTTAAAGCATTTTTCAAGGATTTTTCACGATTCTCTTCTAGAAATGTAGCCAAGTCCTTCTCAGAAAGTTGAGGCAAAACATCTAGCGAGAGAACCTCCCCACCCTTGACAAAACTAGACATACGCAGGGCAGCAGGGCCTGACAAACCAAAGTGGGTAAAGAGCAAATCGTGAGTGATGACATGCTTGTCATAACTTAGGGTCACGTCATCTAAGGAAATTCCCTGTAAGGCCTTATGTGGAAAATCTGTCAACAAAGGACTTTCAGCGGCCTCAAGCTCGGTAATGGTATGTTTGAAATGACGAGCAATCTCGTGACCAAAACCAGTTGAACCAGTGGAAGGATAGGATTTTCCACCAGTTGTGACAATGAGTTTATCACAAGTGAAGGTTTGATTAGTTGATTTAAGGACAAACTGATCATCTACTTTTTTAACAGAAACGATCTCTGTTTGAGTAGCAACTTGCCCACCGAGCTCAGTAATTTTCTTCTCCAAGGCTTCAATAATGGTACGAGACTTGTCACTAGCAGGAAAGACGCGGCCGTGGTCTTCGACCTTAAGTTTAACACCATTTTCTGTAAAAAAGTTGATGATATCATGGTTATCAAATTGGGAGAAGACACTATAAAGGAAGCGTCCGTTCCCAGGGATTCCAGCTAGTAGGTCATCTAGAGTTCCGTTGTTGGTTACATTGCAACGTCCCCCACCAGTCCCAGCTAATTTTTTTCCAAGTTTGCGATTTTTTTCGATGAGGAGGGTTTTCTGTCCATAAAAGCTACTGGAAATCGTAGCCATCATACCAGCAGGACCTCCACCGATGACAATAGTATCAAAATGTTTCATAGCTCTATTGTACCACAAAAAAACAAGAGATGATGGTCACCTCTTGTCAAGAATGCAATTAATCAATTTCATATCCCATCAGCAAACCACCATCTTCTGCATAGAAACTGCAGAGACCAGATGTTGGGAGAATTTTAATATTCGCCTGTGGGAAATTTTCACGGATTCGGTCTGAAAGCTGTTGGCAACATTTCTCGTTATTGCGTTGAGCCATGACAATACGACCACCAGCATATCCTGCTTTCACTAACTCTTCATATGCTGCCTGAATCGATTTCTTTGGTCCTCGTGCTTTTTGTAGTAGTTCGAGAGTTCCGGTTTCACTAGCTTCTCCAACCATACGGATGTTGAGAAGGCCAACGACTGTACCGATAAGCTTGCTCAAACGGCCGTTTTTCACCAAGTTATCGACCTTGGCCAGAACAAAGAGCAACTTGGTTTTTTCTTGATAGGCAGTGATAGCTTCAACCACTTCTTCAAAAGACAAGCCCTGGTCAATCAAGTTATTCAATTTTTCTACGAGCAAGTCAACTTCCCCACCAGCAGACAAACTATCAATTACATGAATTTTAGTATCAGGATGGTCTTCAAGATAAATATTCTTTGCTAGTTGAGCACTATTGTGACTGCCAGAAAGAGTACCAGTGATGGTTACTAGGAAAATATTTTTGGCTCCTTCAAATGCTCGTAAATAATCATCTGGGCTTGGACAAGCTGATTTTGAAGCTTCTGCAGTTGCATACATGGTTTCCATCATTTGGTCAATATCAAGACTGGTATCATCAACAAAAATCTGATCAGCTACTTGAATGGTTAAGGGAACACTTACAAAGGTCGTATCAATAGCTGGTTTTGCCAGTTGACGATAATCACAACCAGAGTCAGCAATAATCTTCCAAGTCATAGAAATTCTCCATCTTTGTCAGTTATACATTGACAAAGGTTCTGTCTTTTTTTACAATTATATCATGAAAACCCTTGAAACAAAAGCCTTATCTGTCTGTTGTGACAAGTAGAAAGAAAATGTTATGTCTGAACGTAGAATCTCTGAAAAATCTCTTGAAAATCTCAGAAAATCAAACCAAGAATCGAATTTATTAACTAGAGAAGCCATCGAAACAGCCCTCTTGCAACTCTTGGAAAAAAAGGACTTGACCAAGATTAGTATTTCTGAATTGGTCAAACGTGCAGGCGTTTCGCGTGCGGCCTTTTATCGCAATTATGATTCCAAAGAGGAGATTTTAGAAAGTGTCTTTAAACGAACTGTCCACAATATTATGGAACAGCTGCATCATTATGATTTAAAGACAGACCTTTATCTGGTCTGGGTTCATCTTTTCCGAGAAGCAAGAAAGGAAGCCAGAGTGATTCAACTGGCCTTGGATTACCATCTGGAAAAAATCTTTGTCCAAGCTATGCAGGAATTTCTAGAAAAATACCATGGAAAATCAAAAGGTGTCAGCTCTTATCTTCATTCCTTTTGGAGCTCAGCCATCGTCTCTGTCCTTCTAAAATGGATCAAGGATGGCATGAAGGTACCTGCTGAAAAGATTGCGGATTTAGGTTTACCATTTTTTAAAAAATAGAGAAAAAGGAGAAAAGAGATGACTGAAAAAAGACTAGCATGGGATGAGTATTTTGCAGCCCAAGCCTTACTAATTGCCAATCGTTCCACTTGTAAACGTGCCAAAGTGGGTGCGATTCTGGTTAAGGATAATAAGGTAATTTCCACTGGATACAATGGTTCGGTGTCAGGTACCGAGCATTGTATTGATCACGAATGTCTGGTCATTGAAGGCCACTGTGTTCGCACTCTTCACGCAGAGGTTAATGCTATTCTTCAAGGTGCAGAGCGTGGTGTTCCAAAAGGATTTACAGCCTATGTAACCCATTTTCCTTGTCTAAACTGTACCAAACAATTGCTGCAGGTCGGCTGCAAGCGCGTGGTTTATATCAACCAGTACCGAATGGACGACTATGCCCAATACCTTTATCAAGAAAAGGGAACAGAATTAACCCATTTACCACTTGAGACAGTACAGGCAGCTCTTAAAGAGGCAGATCTAATGTAAAAATTATCAAAAATAAATGGTTTAGAAAGATTTTTAAACCGTTTTTTGGTATAATAAGAAGAATAAATTGAAAGAAGGAACTCCAAAAATGGGAAAAATTGAAGTTATTAATCATCCACTGATTCAACACAAATTGTCAATCTTGCGTCGTACAGATACTTCTACAAAAGCTTTCCGTGAGCTAGTAGATGAGATTGCAATGTTGATGGGATATGAAGTACTTCGTGATCTTCCACTAGAAGATGTGGAAATCGAAACACCAATTACAAAAACAGTTCAAAAACAATTGGCTGGTAAGAAATTGGCCATCGTTCCAATCTTACGTGCAGGTATTGGGATGGTTGATGGGCTTTTGAGCTTGGTTCCAGCTGCTAAAGTTGGTCATATCGGTATGTACCGTGATGAAGAAACGCTTCAACCAGTTGAGTATTTGGTAAAATTGCCTGAAGATATTGACCAACGTCAAATTTTTGTCGTAGACCCAATGTTAGCAACAGGTGGCTCAGCAATCTTGGCTGTTGATTCTCTTAAAAAACGTGGCGCATCAAATATCAAATTTGTCTGCCTTGTATCTGCTCCAGAAGGTGTAAAAGCCCTTCAAGAAGCTCATCCAGATGTAGAAATCTTTACAGCAGCCTTGGATGAACGCTTGAACGAACACGGTTATATCGTTCCAGGTCTTGGGGATGCTGGAGACCGCTTGTTCGGTACGAAATAAAATCGAAAAGAAGAATGAATTGGAAAAGAATTTCCAGTCGTGAAAGGAGGTTGAATTTTTGTTTCTGTCTGATGAAAACAGAGCAAAAATTTGACCTTTTTTGACCAAGATATTATAATAGTCTTATCTTCAGTCATTTGACCAACAAAATTAAAACTCAAAAGGAGAAATGAATGATTCCTGTAGTTATTGAACAAACAAGCCGTGGAGAACGTTCCTACGATATTTACTCACGTCTTCTTAAAGACCGCATCATTATGCTGACAGGTCCAGTTGAAGACAATATGGCTAACTCTGTTATTGCCCAGTTGCTTTTCTTGGATGCTCAAGATAGTACAAAAGATATTTACCTTTATGTCAATACACCTGGTGGTTCTGTTTCAGCTGGTTTGGCAATCGTTGATACTATGAACTTTATCAAGGCAGATGTCCAAACTATCGTTATGGGGATGGCTGCATCTATGGGAACAGTCATCGCGTCAAGTGGAGCAAAAGGCAAACGTTTCATGCTTCCAAATGCAGAGTATATGATCCACCAACCAATGGGTGGTACAGGTGGTGGTACTCAACAAACCGATATGGCGATTGCTGCAGAACACTTGCTCAAAACTCGTAACATCTTGGAAAAAATCTTGGCTGAAAATTCAGGTCAGTCAATCGAAAAAGTCCATGTAGATGCAGAACGCGATAATTGGATGAGCGCCCAAGAAACACTTGAATATGGCTTTATTGATGAAATCATGGCCAACAATTCATTGAATTAATGATGATAGAAGGCAAACTCGACTGGGTTTGCTTTTTTTGGTATAATAGGGAGAGATTTCTTAGAAAGAGGATTTACCATGTTTGAAAAAGTCAATCGATCTGGCTTGATTATCTATCTTTACTATAATCGTGATGCCAAAAAACTGCAGGATTATGGAGATATTACCTATCATTCCAAGAAACATCGTTACTTACAGCTTTATGTTCCAACTCAAGAAGTGGAGCAATTGGTCGGGCGCTTGAGCAAGGAAAAATTTATCAAAAAAGTCAGAGTTTGTCATATCCAAGAGCTGGAAACACCCTTTGTGGGCAATCTTTATCGAGAGGAAAACGTTATCATTGAAAAAGTTCAAGAAAAGTGTTGACAATTTTCTGATAATTCGGTATATTCTTAACATGCTATTTATTTAAGAAATAAGGAGACAAAAAAGATGAAGAAAAAATTTGCCCTATCGTTTGTGGCGCTTGCAAGTGTAGCACTTCTTGCAGCCTGTGGAGAAGTGAAGTCTGGAGCGTCAAACGCTGCTGGTAACTCAGTAGATGAAAAGACAATCAAAATCGGATTTAACTTCGAGGAAACTGGTGCCGTAGCAGCCTACGGAACATCTGAACAAAAAGGTGCCCAACTTGCTGTTGATGAAATCAATGCCGCAGGTGGTATCGATGGAAAACAAATCGAAGTAGTTGATAAAGATAACAAGTCTGAAACAGCTGAGGCGGCTTCAGTAACAACTAACCTTGTAACCCAATCTAAAGTATCAGCAATCGTAGGACCTGCGACATCTGGTGCAACTGCAGCTGCGGTAGCGAACGCTACAAAAGCAGGTGTTCCATTGATCTCACCAAGTGCGACTCAAGATGGATTGACTAAAGGTCAAGATTACCTCTTTATCGGAACTTTCCAAGATAGCTTCCAAGGAAAAATTATCTCAAACTATGTTTCTGATAAATTGCAAGCTAAGAAAGTTGTTCTTTACACTGACAATGCCAGCGACTATGCTAAAGATATTGCCAAAGCCTTCCGTGAAGCTTACAAAGGTGAAATCGTTGCAGATGAGACTTTCGTAGCAGGTGACACAGACTTCCAAGCAGCCCTTACAAAAATGAAAGGGAAAGACTTTGATGCTATCATCGTCCCTGGTTACTACACTGAAGCTGGTAAAATTGTAAACCAAGCGCGTGGTATGGGAATTGACAAACCAATCGTTGGTGGTGATGGATTCAACGGTGAAGAGTTTGTGCAACAAGCAACTGCTGAAAAAGCATCAAACATCTACTTTATCTCAGGCTTCTCAACTACTGTAGAAGTTTCAGCTAAAGCAAAAGCTTTCCTTGATGCTTACCGTGCTAAGTACAACGAAGAGCCTTCAACATTTGCAGCCTTGGCTTATGACTCTGTTCACCTTGTAGCAAACGCAGCAAAAGGTGCTAAAAACTCTGGAGAAATCAAGGATAACCTTGCTAAAACAAAAGACTTTGAAGGTGTAACTGGTCAAACAAGCTTCGATGCAGATCACAACACAGTCAAAACTGCTTACATGATGACTATGAACAATGGTAAGGTTGAAGCAGCAGAAGTTGTAAAACCATAATAGAAAATGTTGAAATAGGGAATGAGACTCGGACTCACTCCCTGTTTCGATGTTTAAGAACCTATCAAAAAGTGAGGGAAAACCCTCGAAATTATAAATAGAAAGAGTGAATCTTATGCTCCAACAACTAGTAAATGGTTTGATTCTAGGTAGTGTTTATGCGCTGTTAGCCCTAGGATATACCATGGTTTACGGAATTATCAAGCTCATCAACTTCGCCCACGGTGATATTTATATGATGGGAGCCTTTATCGGTTATTTCTTGATTAATTCTTTCCAAATGAATTTCTTTGTAGCTCTTATTGTAGCTATGCTTGCGACAGCCATTCTTGGTGTCGTGATTGAGTTCCTTGCTTACCGACCTTTGCGTCACTCTACTCGTATTGCTGTTTTGATTACAGCTATTGGGGTTTCCTTCCTATTAGAGTATGGGATGGTCTATCTGGTTGGTGCTAATACTCGTGCCTTCCCTCAAGCGATTCAAACAGTTCGCTATGATTTGGGTCCAATTAGCCTAACAAACGTGCAGTTAATGATCTTAGCCATTTCCTTGATTTTGATGATTTTGTTACAAGTCATTGTCCAAAAGACCAAGATGGGGAAAGCCATGCGTGCAGTATCTGTAGATAGCGATGCAGCGCAATTGATGGGGATCAACGTAAACCGTACTATCAGCTTTACCTTCGCTTTGGGTTCAGCTCTTGCGGGGGCAGCTGGTGTTCTGATTGCCCTCTATTATAACTCTCTTGAGCCTTTGATGGGGGTTACTCCAGGTCTTAAGTCATTCGTTGCCGCAGTACTTGGTGGTATCGGAATCATTCCTGGTGCGGCTCTTGGTGGCTTTGTAATTGGTTTATTGGAAACCTTTGCGACAGCCTTTGGGATGTCAGACTTCCGTGATGCCATTGTTTATGGAATCTTGTTGTTGATCTTGATTGTCCGTCCAGCTGGTATCCTTGGTAAAAATGTGAAAGAGAAGGTGTAAACGATGAAAGAAAATTTAAAAGTTAATATTCTATGGTTACTCCTTTTGTTAGCTGGCTATGGTTTGATTAGTGTACTGGTTTCAGTTGGAGTACTCAATCTATTCTATGTACAGATTTTACAACAGATCGGAATTAATATTATTCTGGCTGTTGGCCTTAACTTAATCGTTGGTTTTTCAGGACAATTTTCACTTGGGCATGCTGGTTTCATGGCGATTGGTGCCTATGCTGCTGCTATTATTGGTTCTAAATCACCAACCTATGGTGCCTTCTTTGGAGCTATGCTGGTAGGTGCTTTACTTTCAGGAGCAGTTGCCTTGCTTGTCGGAATTCCAACCTTGCGCTTGAAGGGGGACTATCTTGCGGTAGCGACTCTAGGTGTTTCTGAAATTATCCGTATCTTTATCATCAATGGCGGAAGCCTTACAAATGGTGCGGCAGGTATCTTGGGAATTCCTAACTTTACAACTTGGCAAATGGTTTACTTCTTTGTCGTGATTACAACTATTGCAACCTTGAACTTCTTGCGTAGTCCAATTGGTCGTTCAACCCTTTCTGTTCGTGAGGATGAAATCGCTGCTGAGTCAGTTGGGGTTAATACGACTAAAATTAAAATCATCGCCTTTGTCTTTGGTGCCATTACTGCAAGTATTGCAGGGTCACTTCAGGCAGGATTTATCGGTTCAGTTGTACCGAAAGATTACACTTTCATCAACTCAATCAATGTTTTGATTATTGTTGTATTTGGTGGACTTGGTTCCATTACAGGTGCAATCGTTTCAGCTATTGTCCTTGGAATTTTGAATATGCTTCTCCAAGATGTTGCTAGCGTGCGTATGATTATCTACGCTTTGGCTCTGGTATTGGTAATGATTTTCAGACCAGGTGGACTCCTTGGAACATGGGAATTGAGCCTATCACGTTTCTTTAAAAAATCTAAGAAGGAGGAACAAAACTAATGGCATTACTTGAAGTAAAACAGTTAACCAAACATTTTGGCGGTCTAACAGCTGTTGGAGATGTGACTCTTGAATTGAACGAAGGGGAATTGGTTGGACTAATCGGTCCAAACGGAGCTGGGAAAACCACCCTTTTCAACCTCTTGACGGGTGTCTATGAACCAAGTGAGGGAACAGTAACACTAGATGGTCACCTTTTGAATGGGAAGGCACCTTATAAGATTGCTTCTTTGGGACTTGGACGTACTTTCCAAAATATCCGTCTCTTTAAAGATTTAACAGTTTTGGATAATGTTTTGATTGCCTTTGGCAACCATCACAAACAGCATGTTTTTGCTAGTTTCTTACGCTTACCAGCTTTTTACAAGAGTGAAAAAGAATTAAAGGCTAAGGCTTTGGAATTGCTGAAAATCTTTGATTTAGATGGTGATGCAGAAACTCTGGCTAAAAATCTTGCCTACGGACAACAACGTCGTTTGGAAATTGTTCGTGCCCTCGCTACGGAACCTAAAATTCTCTTTTTGGATGAACCAGCCGCAGGTATGAACCCGCAGGAAACAGCAGAATTGACTGAGTTAATTCGTCGCATCAAAGATGAATTTAAGATTACAATCATGTTGATTGAACACGATATGAATTTGGTCATGGAAGTAACAGAACGTATCTACGTACTTGAATACGGTCGTTTGATTGCCCAAGGAACTCCTGACGAAATTAAGACCAATAAACGCGTTATCGAAGCTTATCTAGGAGGTGAAGCCTAATGTCTATGTTAAAAGTTGATAATCTTTCTGTGCATTACGGCATGATCCAAGCAGTCCGTGATGTAAGCTTTGAAGTTAATGAAGGAGAAGTTGTTTCCCTTATCGGTGCCAATGGTGCAGGTAAGACAACCATTCTCCGTACCTTGTCAGGTTTGGTTCGACCAAGTTCTGGAAAAATTGAATTTTTAGGTCAAGAAATCCAAAAAATGCCAGCTCAAAAAATCGTGGCAGGTGGTCTTTCACAAGTTCCAGAAGGGCGCCACGTCTTTCCTGGCTTGACTGTTATGGAAAATCTAGAAATGGGAGCTTTCTTAAAGAAAAACCGTGAAGAAAATCAAGCTAACTTGAAGAAGGTTTTCTCACGTTTCCCACGTCTTGAAGAACGGAAGAACCAGGATGCAGCCACTCTTTCAGGAGGGGAACAACAAATGCTTGCCATGGGACGCGCTCTCATGTCAACACCAAAACTTCTTCTTTTAGATGAACCATCAATGGGTCTTGCCCCAATCTTTATCCAAGAGATTTTTGATATCATTCAAGATATCCAGAAGCAAGGAACAACCGTCCTCTTGATTGAACAAAATGCCAATAAAGCACTCGCAATCTCTGACCGAGGCTATGTACTGGAAACAGGAAAAATCGTCCTATCAGGAACAGGAAAAGAACTCGCTTCATCAGAAGAAGTCAGAAAAGCATATCTAGGTGGCTAAAACAATCCAGTGGATTGTTTTGGAGATGAATTTGAATAGCTCCCAAATTTGAGTCGTTCTCTTATTGTATTTGAGGAGGTTATTGGCCATAAGTATCAATCCCATGTCAATTCTCACTTGATGCTTCCCTCTCAGATTACATCTCTTGTAACCCAAACAAGCCTTTATCTGCCCAAAGACAGGTTCCACATCAATCTTGCGTTGAGTGAAAATCTGTCTTCCTTCGGGAGATAAAAGCGTCTGGCATTCTTTAGTTTTTAAGTGCTGATAGCGTTCATTAATATACAGTCCCTTTTGAGGGGCTGATTTAGGTTCATCAGCGTAGTAAACCTTGATTTCCTGTTGAAAGTCCGTCTGTGTTTTCTGATGTTTGATATGGTGAAAACGATAATACCAGCCGTAAGGATGTGTGTAGCTATCCTCCTTGTCATTATAGTACCAATTCCCTAAGTTTCTATCCGACTGTTTATACCCTCTCTTCTGTTCCTTGTCAAACATGGCATATTTAATCAGATGGTTCACCTCCTTTTCATCTAAACGAAGGAGATTCTCTTCACTTCCATATCCAGCATCTGCAACAATTGTTTTCAATTCATGCGGATAGGTTTCAAGTAAGGGGAGAAGAGTCTTGGTATCTGTCGGATTTGAGAAGACATCATAGTGAAGAATAAATTGGTTTCCAGTAGCGATTTGAAGATTATAAGCAGCCTTGAGTTGGCCATTTTTCATATGATCTTCTTTCATTCGCATAAAAGTGGTATCTGGATCGGTTTTGGAAAAGCTGTTGAGCCCTTTAAATGTCTCTTGATACTTCTCATACTGTTCAGCACATACTGAAAAATCATCTTTGACTTTACGCAAGACTTTCTTGAGTTTACGACGCGGGATTTTACGTTCATCCTTCCCTTTAACAGCTGTCTCCTCAATGTTCTGGTTCAGTTTTTCCAATTCTTCTTCA
>NZ_JASHAR010000017.1:0-47599 GCF_047465045.1 Streptococcus mitis | reverse complement strand
AGCACTTAAAAACTAAAGAATGCCAGACGCTTTTATCTCCCGAAGGTAGACAGATTTTCGCTCAACGCAAGATTGAGGTGGAACCTGTCTTTGGGCAGATAAAGGCTTGTTTGGGTTACAAGAGATGTAATCTGAGAGGGAAGCATCAAGTGAGAATTGACATGGGATTGATACTTATGGCCAATAACCTCCTAAAATACAATAAGAGAACGACTCAAAATTAAAAAGCTAGAGTTCCGCTATTGGAAATCTCTAGCTTTTTTGTGGCTGAGAACTATTTTGTCTTAGGTTCTTCTCCTGTCTCTAGGACATGCATTTTTTTTGCTTCTGCTTTAATTTTTTCAACTACTTCTTGAATGTTCAAGCCAGTTGTATCAAGGTAGACAGCATCCTCTGCTTGTTTGAGAGGCGAAGTCTCACGATGACTATCCTTGTAGTCACGCGCAGCAATTTCCTCTTTTAGAGTTTCAAGGTCTGTTTCAATTCCCTTGGCAATATTTTCCTTGTAACGGCGCTCTGCTCTCTCATCGACTGAAGCTACTAGGAAAATTTTCAATTCTGCTTGTGGCAATACAACAGTCCCAATATCGCGACCGTCCATGACAATCCCACCTTGCTGGGCAATCTCTTGTTGGAGAGAAACTAGTTTCTCTCGTACTTCAGGAATTGCTGCAATAGCTGAAACATGATTGGTCACTTCATTTTCACGGATAGGATGGGTAATATCCACATCTCCTACAAAGACAAGTTGTTCTCCAGTTTCTGAGCGTCCAAAACTGATTGGATGCTGGTCCAATAAGGCTAAAAGTTCTTCAACTTGTTCAACTCCTAATTGGTTCCTGAGAGCCATGTAGGTCGCTGCACGATACATAGCACCTGTATCTAGGTAGGTGAATCCAAAATCCTTGGCAATAATCTTTGCGACCGTACTCTTGCCACTTGAAGCAGGACCGTCAATAGCAATTTGAATCGTCTTCATTTATGACTCCTATCTAGTCTTAATCACATCTCCAGGATTAGCAAACCAAGATCCTGTAGCCATATGGCCAGGATTCAAGGCCTCTAACTGAGCAATCGAGATTCCTGCACGAGCGGCAATGGCTGCTTCTCCTTCTCCAGCCATAACTTTTGTAGTTCCTTCTGGATCAGTTGGATGTTCTGAACTACTAGATGACTCTTCAACCTTCTCCTCTGAACTAGAAGATTCCTGCTCTGAACTACTAGATGTAGAAGAGACTTGCTCTACTTTTGTATCTGAATCGTGAAAATCTTTCAAGGCTGCTGTGCGATTACTCCCACCCGATGAAAGATAGATCAGAACAATAATCATCACGACTACAATCACAAAGAAAATACTTGCTAAAATAGTCAAGATACGATTAGCCAATACTCCTCCACCTTGTTCTCTCTTACGACGTTCTGATCTTGTTTCTTCTTGATTCTCATAAATATCTTCTTGCCACGGTTCTTTTGCCATACCTTACTCCTTGTTTTTTTTTACTTTTCTTATTACAATATAAATATGAAAATCACACTTATACCTGAACGTTGCATTGCCTGTGGGCTTTGCCAAACTTATTCTGAATTATTTGATTACCATGATAATGGAATCGTGCGTTTTTACGATGACCCTGACCAACTAGAAAAAGAAATTTCTCCTAGCCAGGACGTCATAGAAGCTGTTAGAAACTGTCCGACACGTGCCTTGATTAAAGATTAACTATAATATCGACAAGAACGTTCCACTCCTTCTAGTTTAGCATATTTCCATGCAAAATTATAGTCTTTTCTCTTTATTTTTTTCTGTAAAATCAGGAAGGTCACTTTTGTCTTTGACGAGATAAAGTGGTCTTTTTTTAGTCTCTAGATAAATCTTACTGATATACTTGCCGAGAATCCCAATGGTCAAGAGTTGAATCCCTCCGAGAAAGAGAATAACAGCCATCAGAGAGGTCCAACCTGATGTCGGATTGCCCAAAATGAGGGTCCGAACCACAACAAAAAAGGTCATAAGTAGAGAAATAAAACAAGATAGGAGACCTGCCACAAAGGCGATAATCAAGGGAAAATCTGAAAAATTAACAATCCCTTCAATGGAGTAGAAAAAGAGTTGCCTAAAACTCCAACTGGTCTTGCCAGCCTGCCTTTCGACATTTGGATAGTCCAGATAGTGGGTTTTAAAACCCACCCAGGCAAAGAGCCCCTTTGAAAAACGATTGGACTCGGTCAAAGCTAAAATAGCATCGACTACAGATCTTCTCATCATGCGAAAATCACGGACACCTGACGGCAAGGCTACTGGACTAATTTTTTGCATAAGACGATAAAAGAGATTAGCACAGAAACTGCGAAAGAAGGGTTCTCCCCCTCGACTGGTTCTGCGTGTTCCAACACAGTCCAAGTCTGCATTCTGGTCTAGTAAGGCTTTCATCTCTAGCAACATACTAGGAGGATCTTGGAGGTCTGCATCCATCACCACCACTAGATCTCCTGTCGCATATTGCAAGCCTGCATAAAGGGCTGCTTCTTTGCCGAAATTTCGCGAGAAAGAAATATAATGAACTGCCGGATTTTGCTCCCGATAGGTCTTTAAGAGTTCCAAGGTCCCATCACTTGATCCATCGTCGACAAAGACATACTCGATTTCTGTTTCCAAATCTGGAAGTAAAGCTTCCAAAGCCTGATAAAAAAGAGGAAGTACTTCCTCTTCGTTTAAACAGGGGACAATGATTGATATCACCATCTTAGTCTTCAAATCCATTTGGATGCTTGCTTTGCCAACGCCATGCGTCTTCACACATTTGGGTGATGCCGAGTTCTGCTTCCCAGCCCAGTTCTGCTTTGGCTTTTGCAGGATCTGAATAGCAGGCTGCGATATCCCCTGGGCGACGGTCGACAATGCGGTAAGGAATTGGTCGTCCCACTGCTTTTTCCATATTTTGGATAATTTCAAGAACTGAGTAGCCTTTACCTGTTCCAAGGTTATAAACGTTTAGACCTGAACCTTTTTGGATTTTTTTCAGAGCTGCAACGTGACCTTTGGCCAAATCGACAACGTGGATATAGTCACGAACACCAGTTCCATCTTCTGTATCGTAATCGTCTCCAAACACTTGCACTTGCTCTAATTTTCCAACGGCTACTTGCGTCACATATGGCAAGAGGTTGTTTGGAATACCGTTTGGATTTTCTCCCAAATCACCACTCTCATGGGCTCCGATTGGGTTGAAGTAACGAAGTAAGACCACATTCCATTCTGAGTCTGCCTTGTAGATATCCGTTAAAATTTCCTCTAGCATAAGCTTGGTGCGGCCATATGGATTGGTCACTGAAAGTGGGAAATCTTCCAAGATTGGCACTGTATGAGGATCTCCGTAAACTGTCGCAGAAGAACTGAAAATAATGTTTTTACAGTTGTTTTCTTCCATGACCTTCAAAAGACTAACAGTTCCAGCGATATTGTTGTCATAGTAGGCAAGAGGAATACGGGTAGATTCACCAACAGCCTTCAAACCAGCAAAGTGAATGACCCCTGTTGGTTCTTCTTGCTTGAAAATATCACGAAGAGTATCTGTATCACGGATATCTGCCTCATAAAACGGAATTTCAACTCCTGTGATTCTTTCAACAACTTCTAAACTTTTTCTGTTACTATTCACAAGGTTATCCACCACAACAACTTGATGACCTGCTTGGATTAACTCAATAACAGTGTGGGTTCCGATAAAACCTGCTCCGCCCGTTACTAAAATCTTTTCTTGCATCTTCTTTCCTCGATTCTCGGATTATTTTTTCTTATTTTACCATTTTTGATAGGGAATGTTATTTGCCATCCTAGGGGCAAAGCTAAAATTTCAGTAAAATTCTTATTCGCTTTTTACTCGTTTGACATAGTTTTCAATTAGATAGTTTAGAGGGTCCAAGGTCAAATCTTTGTCTTGGATCAGTTGAGCTAGATGGTAGCCAATGATGGGACCAGTTGTGAGGCCCGATGAACCTAGTCCACTAGCCGCATAGACACCTGCTAAATCAGGTACTTGCCCAAAGAAAGGAGAGAAATCGCTGGTATAGGCACGGATTCCCACACGCTCAGCTCTTGAAGTCGCTCTAGCTAAAACTGGATAGTGGGGCAGGGCTGCCTCCTCCATTTGTTGGAGTAAGGTTTCATCTACCGTCAAATCAAATCCCATGTCATTTTCATGAGTAGCTCCTAGGGACAATTTCCCACCTGCAAAAGGAATCAAATCCCACTCCCCTTCTGGCATGACAACAGGGTAAGCTTCCATGTCTTGGGGAAGTTGATAATCTCGGAGTTGCCCCTTTTGGGGACGAACATCTACTTCATAACCTAAAGGCTCTAACAGGTGTCCCAACCAAGCTCCCGTCGCCAAAATAACCTGATCAAACACCTCTTCGTCAATCTGGTAACCTGATGCTAAAGGTATCAGAGTCACTTTTTCTTTGACCAGCTTGACGTGACTGGCTTCCAGCAAACGAGTCACTAAAAGTTGGCCATCTACTCTCGCTCCACCAGAAGCATAGAGCAGGTGATCAAATTCCTGCAAGCCAGGGAATAATTCATTAGCTGATGCTGAGTCCAGAATGGCTAATTGCCCTATCAAAGGAGATTCTTCTCTACGCTGGAGGGCTAGTTGATAGAGTTCTTCCAACTTAGTTTCATCCTTTTTCAGGAGAAAGACTCCCGAACGCTGGTAAAAGTCGATTTCTTGTCCTGACTTCTCTAAATCTGCTAATAAATCCACATAAAAGTCAGCCCCCAAGCGCGCCATTTTGTACCAGGCCTTATTGCGGCGTTTGGAAAACCAGGGGCTGATAATTCCTGCTGCGGCCTTAGTAGCCTGACCTTGTCCATGATCAAAGACTGTTACTTCTAGATCACTTTCTTTCGAGAGGTAGTAGGCAGCTGTTGCACCTACAATCCCTGCTCCAATAATGGCAACTTTTTTCATTGTCTTCACCTTCTAACTAGATATGGTGGAAAGGATTGGTCGATGCTTGACTAGGTAAGATATCAATAGTCCAGCCTTTTTCCTCTTTCCATTGATTAAGAAGCTCTGCAATTTTTTCTACAAAAAGCACTTCGATATAGTGACCTGGGTCCAAGGCTAGCAAGCCATCAGACAGCATATCCTGAGCAGTGTGGTAGTAAATATCACCAGTGATATAAACATCTGCCCCCTTTGCCAAAGCATCCTTATAGAAAGACTGCCCGCTACCACCACAGATGGCCACTCTTGAAATAGGCTTCTGCAAATCTCTCTCTTGATAATGCACCAATCGAAGGCTATCTAAACCAAAGACTTGCTTGACATGCTGGGCCAATTCCCCAAATGTCTGAGGCTGAACATTCCCAATACGTCCAATTCCACGTTCAGGACCTGTCTCCTGCAGATAAGTCGTTTCCTCGATACCTAGCATCTGACAGAACCAATCATTGAGGCCATTTTCAACGATGTCAATATTGGTATGGCTGACATAAACTGCGATGTCATGCTTTATCAAATCAATGTAAATCTGATTTTGTGGACGGCTAGCTACCAAATCCTTGATGGGACGGAAAATCGGCGCATGCTTGACAATAATCAAGTCCACACCCTTTTCAATGGCTTCAACCACCGTTTCTTCACGAATATCGAGAGCCACCATGACCCTTTGGATATCCTTGTCTAAAGTACCAATTTGCAGACCACGACTGTCTCCCTCCATGGAAAATTCCTGAGGGCAAAAGGCTTCATACGCATTAATCACTTCACTTGCTAACATGGAGAACCTCCTTGATGGCTTGAATTTTATCTACTAGAACTTGACGTTCTTCCAGATTTTTTTCTGGGATTTGTCCGAGGGCAAACTCTAGCTTAACAGCTTCTTTTTGCCATTTTTGGACAAAGACTGGACTGACCTCTTTGGACAAGAAGGGACCAAAGCGAACATCACTAGCTGATAGCTTCATTTGTCCTGCTTCCACCACCAAAATCTCGTAAAACTTGCCAGCCTCTTCTAAGATACTTTCAGCTACAATCTGAAATCCGTTCTCTTGTAACCAAATACGCAAGTCGTCTTCACGATTATTGGGCTGGAGGATCAATCGTTCTACATTAGCTAACGTGTCCAATCCTTCTTCTAAAATCCTAGCAATCAAACGACCACCCATACCAGCAATGGTAATGACCGACACTTGGTCTGCCTCTTCAAAGGCTGCCAAGCCATTGGCTAAACGAACCTGGATTTTCTCCTTTAGACCGTGAGCCTCAACATTTTTGACAGCAGACTGATAGGGACCTTCCACCACCTCACCTGCAATGGCGCTTTTGATTTGGCCTCTTTCGACTAACTCGATAGGCAGATAAGCATGGTCACTTCCCACATCGAGTAAAATGGCTCCCTGTGGCACAAAGGAAGCCACTAATTCTAATCTCTTTGAAATCATTTTCTCTCACTTTCCAAAACTCTATTACCTCTTATTATACCACATTTCAGCTGGCAATCTTGTACCTAAAAAGACCGCAATCCACAGATTGCAGCCTTTCTTTATTTTCTGGATTGATAGCGACTAGTCAGGATGAAAATTACGGTAAAGACCAACATCATGACACCATAAACAGGTAATGTTTGTCCTGTTAAGGTTGAAATTTCAAGCAGTTTTTGGATTCTTGGGAAGAGAGCTGTGGCTAGGAAGCCTCCTACTGACCAAACAATCAAGAGGACTCGCCAGAGGGTGAATGGCATACAGGCTCTAAATACGGATAAGAAACCAATTGACCCCAAGAGATAATAGAGTAGGGTTGAGATTTCTAACTCAGACCAACCTTGACTACTTCCAAATATTTTCACAAAGAGGACGCTGAAGATAACCATAAGTGCACTTGGTAGAGCACGAAGCATAGATCTTCTGAGGAAGTTTGGCTCAACAGGTTTGATATTTCGCTCAAAAGTCAGAACGAATGGTGGGAAACCTTCCACGAACTGGTCAATCATGGTAATCTGGATTGGAATGAAGGGGAAAATCAAGATCCACTCAGACCGACCTAGTAAAGCACTGGCGATACAGATAACTGCGAGCAAGAAAGAATAGATGGTCTTTATCAAGAAAATCGGGGCGATGTGGGCAATGTTATTGACCACCCGACGACCTTCAAAGAGAATCTCAGGAACATCATTAAAGTCAGAGTTCAAGAGAACCAGATTGGCAATCTGACGTGTTGCCGGGTCTCCTTCCGCCATTACGATAGAGCAATCCGCCTCACGAAGGGCCAGAATATCATTGACTCCGTCTCCTGTCATAGCTGTTGTATGACCCGCTTTTTTCAGCGTTTGGATGATGAGTTTCTTTTGATGAGGGGAAACACGTCCGAAAATAGCTGTCTCCTCAGCCATATCAATCAATTGCTCATCCGTAATTTTCGAGCAATCTACATAGCTGTGATAGTCTGCAAAACCAGCCTTCTGGGCAATGCTGGACACCGTAACTGGATTGTCACCAGAGATAATCTTGAGCCCCACTTCCTGAGAACGGAGATAGTCCAGCGTCTCTGCCGCTCCCTCTCGAATAGGGTCCAAGATTTCCAGCAAGGCTAGAGCCTGAATATCAGATGGTTTCTGTGGTTTGTAATGGTCTAATTTCTCCTGACTGAGAGCTAAGACCAAGACACGTGACCCTCTCTCCAAGGCCTCCCTGGCTTCGGGGACTTCAGAGTCCAGCAACATCTCAGGGGCACCTAAGAAAACTGTCCCCAGACCTCCTAACTCCATGGCTCCCCACTTGCGGTCGCTTGAGAAAGGCAGATTAGAAATCATAGGATAAGTAACTTCTCCCACAAAACGCTGTCGAATAGCTTGAGCAGTTGGATTTTTATCCTCACTATGGGCTATGTAGCTAGTCAGGATGCTGGCAATAGCCTCTTCACCATAAGTTGGCGTCAGCGGAAGAACGGCCTCTACCTGCATCTTTCCTTGGGTGATGGTACCTGTCTTGTCCAAACAGAGCATATCCACGCGCGCCAGAGTTTCAACAGAGTACATCTCCTGCACCAAGACCTTTTTCAAGCCCAGCTTAATCACCGCAGTCAAGAGCGAAGTGATGGTCAAAAGGGCGATTCCTTTAGGTAACATCCCCAAAAGGGCTGTCGATGAATTTACAACGGATGACTTGAGAGGTAGGCCTTTTAAAAGCAAAGCTTCTAGCAAGAGAGCCAGACCAAAGGGAATGATAATCTTCCCAGTAAAACCAGCTAGCTTGTCCAGCGATTTCATGATACGGGAGTTGATGGGTTTAACGGTCTTGGCTTCCAGCATGAGTTTGGCAGCATAGTTGTCTGCACCGACATGGTGGACTTGAGCCAAAACTGACCCACTTGCTAGGAAGCTTCCTGACAAAAGCAAGGCGTCAACTTCCTTTTGCACCAAATCACTTTCCCCCGTCAACATGGCTTCATTGACTTCCGCAAATCCTTCCAGAACCAAGGCATCACTGGGAATCTGCTCCCCAGCAGACAAACGAATGACGTCTCCTAGCACCAATTCTTCAGGATTGAGGGCAACTTCCTGTCCATCACGAATGGTTTTGACCTTTTCCTTGGTCATGAGATTGAGCTTATCTACCATGTGTTTAGCCCGCAGCTCGGTCACAATACCAGAAAAGGCGTTAAAGCAGATAACAGCAAAGAAGACCAGATTGCTCCAAGCCTGCACAAAGGCTAGTGCCAAAGCAATAGCAAAGTTCAAAGCATTAAAAAGAGTAAAGACATTTCGTTTAACGATTTGCCAAGTGCTGGTACTAGCCGATGCGGTAAAATCATTGACCAAGCCCTTAGCCTGTCTTTCCTTGACTTCTATTTGGGTTAATCCCATAATCTTATTTTTATCCATAAATTCTATCATATCATTTTTTCTAAAAGAATTCTAATCTCATCCCAAATATGCACCTAGTCAAGGGAAAAAGTTTGCCAGCCCTCCTTTGATAAGGTATAATATTAACAAGAAAAGAATCGAAGGAGATCGCATGTTTTATACTTATTTACGTGGATTGGTTGTATTGCTACTATGGTCCATCAATGGCAATGCCCACTACCATAATACCGATAAAATTCCTAATCAAGATGAAAATTATATCCTGGTTGCGCCTCACCGCACCTGGTGGGATCCAGTTTATATGGCCTTTGCGACCAAACCAAAACAATTTATCTTTATGGCCAAAAAAGAGCTCTTTACCAACCGTATCTTTGGCTGGTGGATTCGTATGTGTGGTGCCTTTCCTATCGACCGTGAAAATCCTAGCGCCTCAGCCATCAAATATCCTATCAATGTTCTCAAAAAAAGTGACCGCTCTCTCATCATGTTTCCAAGTGGAAGCCGACACTCAAACGATGTCAAGGGTGGCGTAGCTCTGATTGCCAAAATGGCCAAGGTTCGTATCATGCCGGTTACCTACACAGGTCCCATGACTTTGAAGGGCTTGATTAGTCGTGAACGTGTCGATATGAACTTTGGAAATCCAATTGATATCTCAGATATCAAGAAAATGAGTGATGAAGGCATTGAAACAGTCGCCAATCGTATCCAAGCAGAATTTCAACGTTTGGACCAAGAAACGAAACAATGGCACAATAATAAAAAACCAAACCCACTCTGGTGGCTTATCCGCATCCCTGCCCTCATCCTTGCCATTATCCTCGCTATCCTAACTATCATCTTCAGCTTTATCGCAAGCTTCGTATGGAATCCAGATAAGAAGAGAGAAAAACTTGCATAGAAGAAATGAACCTTGGCCGTTTGACCAAGGTTCATTTTTATTGAGGCTGCAATTCTAGAACAATTGATAAGTGTAGGCAAAACATGGATAGTGAGAACAGTTATATCACTTTCTTCATGTTATCACCAATTCTCCCACTGGGTTTCAACCTTGACATCGCCATAATTACTTGGCGAGTACTTGCTGTCATAAATCGAGCACCAATCTTTCAGAACTTTCTGGTTGACGATTTCGTCAAAGTCTTTCTCTAATTCTTCTTTGGAAATATTATTTTTTCTTAAATATTCTCTTACTTTTTCTTCATCATCAATAAATTGGCCTGGTTGTCTTGGCTCTTCAAAAATCGCAAGCTCCTTTTTGAGTATTTTCTTTTTTATATTATAGTGAGCCGAATACCATAGGGTAATATTCGAATTAGTCTTTCTTTCAAAACGAATCGTCATCCCTTTAATACCTTCTCCAAAATTAAAGCTAATACTTATGTCTTTATAACCTTCAGGATGAGTTTGATACTTCCCTGAAGGGGTGTATGCAAAATATTCTCCATCGTTAGGCCAATCGGGTCTGATTTTAAACCCATCTATGTTTCTTAAAATATTATTTGACCGATAGGTTTTCTCCGTTTCTTGGTAAATTTCATCAAAAATATTTTTAGGTTGACGGATAAAAAAGTAAAAACAAGATGATATGATTATCACGAATAAGACTACTAGGCCTAGGATTTTCTTCATATTGTCACCAATTCTCCCACTGGGTTTCAACCTTGACATCGCCATAGTTGCTTGGCGAGTACTTGCTGTCATAAATAGAGCACCAATCTTTCAAGACTTTCTGATTTACAATTTCATCGTAGTAAGAATCTAAGTCCTTAGCTGTAATACCGTACTGCTCTAGGTAGGATTTCACCTGAGCTTCGTCTTCAATATAAGTTTCCGTATCTGCTTTCTTCAAACCTATTTTGACAATTTTTTTAAAGTACGGTCTTGATAAGTATATTTATTCCATATCCTAACTCTCGTGTTTGGTCCTACTTGCCTCTCAAATGTAACGGAGCTTAATTGAGATGTATATTCAAAATTAAACCCAATTTCTATCTCATAATAATCTGACGGTGTTTTCTCTTTGTTGTATAATCCGAACGGAGTATACAAAATATTGGGGTCATCACTTGGCCAGACATCATCAATTTCAAAACCTTCTATATTTCTTAAAATATTATTTGTGCGATAGGTTTTCTCTGTTTCTTGGTAGATTTCATCAAAAATATTTTTAGGTTGATGCGTAAAGAAGTAAAAACAAACTGATACAAGTAATACTACTATTATTAAAACACCTAGTATTTTCTTCATAGATTTCCTCCTAATCCGCCACGGCTTCCAAGCGATTTAAAAACTTGGACACACCTTGATAGTTATTTTCAATATATGCTTTAATAGCATCTTCTCCTTTTTCCATAACCTCTAACGGAAGGATACTGGCATAGATAGTACTTCTGACCTCTTTCCAATCCTTATTTTTCAAGAATTCTCTTTCTCTCTGAGCGGGATCCTTTTGAAGGTCAGAGTAATAAGAAGTTATAGCTTGGTCATAGGATTGCCCCTGTTGCATACGGCCGATAAGATTGACTGAATCAAGGTCTGCCTTGTAATCATCCTCGCCAATACTTGGTTTCTTATCCGTAGCATTTTTAGTCGTATCTCCTTCCCAGCCTGAAAGGTCCTTGACATGCTCTCTACCACCATAGAGATCGGCTAACTGAACTTGATTAGGATTAAGGTGAGTCGCCATAGTGATGGACTGGTGGGTGAAGTCTGCATGGCCTATCACCAATTCTCCCACTGGGTTTCAACCTTGACATCTCCATAGTTGCTTGGCGAGTACTTGCTGTCATAAATCGAGCACCAATCTTTCAGAACTTTCTGATTTACGATTTCGTCGTAGTAAGAATCCAAATCCTTAGCAGTGATACCATACTGCTCTAGGTAGGATTTCACCTGAGCTTCGTCTTCGATATAATTTTTCGTACCTGCCTTCTTCAAAACTATTTTTACAAATTTTTTTAAACTACGTTCTTTATGAGAATATACAGTCCACATTTTTATACTAACGTTGGACTCTATCCGTTTTTCAAATGAAATCAAGCTTAATTGAGCTTCGGATTTAAAATTAAAATCTATAGCAATTTTCTCATAGCTATCTGGCAAAGCATTTCTCTCATAGACAATACTTGGATAAAATTTAGAATCATCACTATACTCTTGATATTTATGTACTTCAACATCTTTCAACTTGTTAAAGACATTATTTCCTAGATAGGTCTTCTCCGTTTCTTGGTAAATCTCATCAAAAATGTTGTTAGGTTGTTTAGGAAAAAAGTAAAAACAAAATAATACTAGTAATACTAATATTGTTAAAACACCTAGTATTTTCTTCATGTTATCACCAATTCTCCCACTGGGTTTCGACTTTCACATCGCCATAATTGCTTGGCGAATACTTGCTGTCATAGATGGTACACCAGTCTTTTAAGACTTTCTGATTGACGATTTCGTCGTAGTAAGAATCCAAATCCTTGGCAGTGATACCGTACTGCTCTAGGTAGGATTTTACCTGAGCTTCGTCTTCAATATAAGTTTCCGTATCTGCTTTCTTCAAACCTATTTTGACAAATTTTTTCAAAACACGATCCTTACGAATATATTTATTCCATAAGCGAACTCTAACGTTTGGCCCGATTCGCTTTTCAAATGAGATTGAACTTAACTGTGTTTTTGTAGCAAAATTAAAACTAATTTCTACTTCAAAATACTCTTCTGGGGTATGGTCTTTATTATAAGTTCCAAACGGATAATATTTAGAATACTCTCCATCACTTGGCCAACCTGGACTAATTTCAAAGCCATCTATATGCCTTAAAATATTATTTGTTCGATAGGTTTTCTCAGTTTCTTGGTAAATCTCATCAAAAATATTTTTTGGTTGTTTAGTAAAAAAGTAAAAACAGATGAATATGATAAACGACATTAACGCTGTTATACCTAGTAGTTTCCTCATTAACTTTTCCTCCTAGTCTGCCACAGCCTCTAAACGATTTAAAAATGCGGATACTTCTGGGTATTTTTCTTCAATATACTCTTTAATAGATGCCTCACCCTTTCTCAGTATATCCGCAGGCGCTACCCCTGCGTAGATTGTACCTTTGACCTTTTTCCAATCCTTATTTTTCAAAAATTCTCTTTCTCTCTGAGAGGAGTCTTTTTGAAGGTCAGCATAGTAAGAAGAGATGGCTTGGTCATAGGATTGCCCATTTTGCATACGGCCGATAAGGTTGACCGAGTCCAAATCCGCCTTGTAGTCATCCTCTCCGATACTTGGCTTCTTATCCGTAGCATTAAAGGTCGTGTCTCCCTCCCAGCCTGAAAGGTCCTTGACATGCTCTCTACCACCATAGATATCTGATAACTGGAAACTGCTAGGATTTAGATGGGTGGCCATAGTAATGGACTGGTGGGTAAAGTCTGCATGGCTATCACCAATTCTCCCACTGGGTTTCAATCTTGACATCGCCATAGTTACTTGGCGAGAACTTGCTGTCATAAATCGAGCACCAGTCCTTCAAGACTTTCTGGTTGATGATTTCATCATAGTCTTTGTCTAAATCTTCTTTGGAAATATTATTTTTTCTTAAATATTCTCTTACTTTTTCTTCATCATCAATAAATTGACCTGGTTTCCTTGGCTCTTCAAAAATCGCAAGTTTCTTTTTGAGCACTTTCTTTTGCATATTATAGTGTGCCGAATACCATAGGGTAATATTCGAATCCGTCTTTCTTTCAAAACGAATCGATACCCCCTTTATACCTTCTCCAAAATTAAAGTTAATGGTTATATCACTATAGCCTTTGGGAAGAGTTTCATACTTTCCAAAAGGAGTATAGGAAATATTTGGGTCATCACTTGGCCAACCTGCTCTGATTTTAAAGCCATCTATGTTTCTTAAAATATTATTTGTACGATAGGTTTTCTCTGTCTCCTGGTAGATTTCATCAAAAATGTTTTTAGGTTGTTTAGGAAAAAAACAAAAACAGATGAATATGATTAACGACATTAACGCTATTATACCTAGTAGTTTCTTCATAACTTTCCTCCTAGTCCGCCACAGCCTCTAAACGATTTAAAAATGTAGATACATCTGGATATTTTTTCTCAATATATTCTTTAATAGATGACTCACCCTTTTTCAGTATATACGCAGGTGCTAGGCTAGAATAGATAGTCCTTCTGACCTCTTTCCAATCCTTATTTTTTAAGAATTCTCTTTCTCTCTGAGAGGAGTATTTTTGTAGGTCAGCATAGTAGGAAGAGATAGCTTGGTCATAGGATTGCCCCTGTTGCATCCGACCGATAAGGTTGACCGAGTCTAAGTCTGCCTTGTAATCATCCTCTCCGATGCTTGGCTTCATATCGTTTGCATTAAAGGTCGTATCTCCCTCCCAGCCTGAAAGATTCTTGACATGCTCTCTACCGCCATAGACATCAGCTAACTGAACTTGATTAGGACTAAGGTGAGTCGCCATAGTGATGGACTGGTGGGTAAAGTCTGCATGGCCCGCTCCATTGTTAGAATAGGCCTTCAGTTTGCTATCCCAAAACGTATCAAAATCAATCCCAGTTCCATAAACTTCTTCAAATGATTTTTTATAAGAAGCATAATAATTTGAGCCTTTTTCTTTATCAGCAGTCTTAATGTCATCGATACTGTCATATTCACCACCTGCCATCTCATGCTGTAATCTAAGATTATAATACAGTTCTTTGGCATTTTCTTCTTTCAATCCCAGTTCTTGATAAATTTCAACTATTGGTTTCAATGTTCTCAATTTTTGGCCTGTCTGCGGATCACTCACAAATTCTTTATAAAAATAATGCCCCAATCCACCTGCTGTTTCATTCCACTTAAAGCCATCATAGTAGGCTGCACCGACGACTCGCAAAAAGATATAGTCACGGAACTCTTGACTTGAGGTTGGGAACTTCTTGTCTATCCCTTGCTTGATGGTCAAGAGCTGTTGGGCTGTCTCTGCGTCAAAGCCGTATTCTGCTATCATGGTTTGGACAAAGGCTTTCTCCTGACGGCTAAGCTTCATATCCTTTGTGTCAGAATAGGCAGTCAGGTAGTTGGCCCAAGTCAGGTCAGATGGGACTTTAAAGACCCCTGTCTTTGCATCCCAACTCGTTTCGATTTGGGCCAGTCCGCGACTCAACTGCACATCGATACTGTCTAGTTCATCGAACAGTCCTCCTGAATAGCTATCATAGGCGCGCAGGTCTCTCAAAATCGTTTCATAGACACGTTTATTGGCGTGATGTCCTCGCATGAGTTCCACATTACTGCGTCTCAATCTTCCCTTTTCTTCACTATCCATGGTCAAGCTAGAAAGGGATTGGTTGACTTCATCAAGATAAGCAATCATTTGCTCTTCCTGGCGGATCTTATCAAGTAGATCATCCTCCCGCCAACTCTTGCTGTCGACCATCGTTTGGTAGTCTTCTGGCAATTTCTTGATAGCTTGAGAGAAGGTTTCCGCATAGAGCTGTCCCCCTTTGCTCAAGGGTAATAAGACACTTGCAAAAAAACTTCTAGCCGAATTATAAGCATCGCCCTTTAGACTCTCTGTATCCTCTGAAAACTTTTGAATGGCTGATTGCAAGTCTTGATAAGCCTCCACCTGAGATTGGCACATGGTTGCTACACTCGAACTTTGTAGTTGTGATTGTTCTAAGTACATATCAATGCCCATGTCTTTTTTCCTCCTCTCTTTCTAGTTCTTTGCGTCTTTCATAGTAGACCTCATCCAAGTCTCCCTCTAACCGGAACTTTTCTTTTTTCAAATCATCCATGCGGTAGCTGAGGTTCTCAAGAATTTGGTTTTTAAGTTGGTTTCTTTGTAGGAGTGTTTCTTCCAACTGTCCTGTATATCGGCTCTGATAGGCCGCCTCCCACAAATCATTTTGATAACGGTGACTAGCTCTATCATACCCTTCAAAGGTTTCTATCAGTTCTTTGGTGCTATATTTCTCTTTTCCATTGTCTTCTAGCTGGTACAAGAGTTCTCGCTCTCTTTTCTTCAACTCATCCAACTTGCTCATGCATGACTCCTAAAACCATTGGCACCCGCTTCATCTAACGCCTCAAAATCACTCGCTATAGAGTGCAGTCGTTCTGAAGTCAGGGTAACGGCTGCAGAAATCTGACTAGCTAGATTTTGAGACTTTGTCAGACATTGATGGGCTTTGTTATTCCCTTGAAGGGTCGTTCGATCATCTTGACTAGCCACAGCAATTGCTGTTAACGATTGACAAGCATTTTTCAGCTGACTCGCATACATTTGAGCAAGATTTAAATCACTTTTTACTGTTGACATGACTGTTCTATCCTTTTTCTTAATCCCTTGTGATAGGTTTACTTTATTTAGCTATATAGACCTATTATACCATGTTTTGAATGCAAGCCCTAACTTATTCTATATTTAGATAATAAAATAGTTTTATATCTTAAAAGCTACCTAATTAGACTAGCTTCATTATCAAGCTATGCTCAATTGAACACGGCCTAAGCACTTGGCAAAAAAGATAAAATCTCCAAGAAGGGAGAAAATCTGGTTTATTTTACCTTATAGTGCTAGGAACCGTAAGTAAAGATAATACTTGAGTATATCGAGGTAAGGTGACAACGTAAAAAGCCCTCTGAAGTCAGAGAGCTTAATTCTTGCTGTATAAAACGTTTATAGACTAGGCGACAAGCCGAAGATTGTACTGATGGTACATCGAGGCGAAGCCAACGAAGTATAGAAACATTTTAGACGCAAGATTAACGACGAAGTCCTAGAGAGTTGATCAACTCACGGTAACGGTTAACATCGTTTTTACGCAAGTATGCAAGCAAGTTACGACGGCGACCGATTTTCTTCATCAATCCACGGTAAGTAGCGTGGTCTTTTTTGTGTTGTTTGATGTGTTCGTTAAGGTGGTTGATTTCCCAAGTAAGGACAGCAACTTGAACCTCTACTGAACCTGTATCACCTTCGTGACGTGCATATTGTGCGATGATTTCATTTTTTTTCTCTTTTGAGATTGCCATGATGTTTCTCCTTTTTATTTGGCTTCATCCGAGTGACAGGTTGGCATGCCTGTAACCAAGAAGAAGTTATTTGTCTTTACGACAGTTCTTATTCTACCAAGAAGCAGAGACTTTGTCAACTGATTTACTTTTTTAAAAACTTGATCTACTCTACTGATTTCAGGGCTTCAAGCATATCTACTTTTCTCAAGTGGTGATTGACAAAGATCCCCAGTAAGGCTAATATCACAGTCACTGCGACGATTGGAAGAGCATAGACTTCCCAGCTGACCCGCGGATAAAAAAGTATGGTGGCAGGTGAGATCATTTGAATCAAAAATTGATGTAAATAGTAGCCGGCTACCAAACCGAGAACAATCCCCACAAAGGACAGCACCATGGCCTCGCGGTAGATATAGAGGGTCACTTCTTTATTATGGAAACCGAGAACCTTGATGGTGGAAAGTTCACGGATACGTTCTGCCACATTGATATTGGTGAGATTGTAAAGAATGACAATGGCTAGCAAGACGGAAACAAGGATAAGGATTGCCATGGTTTTATTGAGAGAATTGGCTACAGATTCAAAAAGGTGGATAGCCGTTGCATTTTGAACCACCCCAGAAACAGCAGTTTTTTTCATAAAGGCCGCAGCTTCTTTCTCCGTATTTAATGGTGTTGGCTCTTTTAATTTTACTAGGTAGGTATTGTCTTGTGGACTGGTACCGTAGACTTGTTCGTATGTCGCTCGGTTGAGATAAACAAAGTGTCCAACATAGTTTTCAGAAATAGCCGCGACCCTGATTTCTTTTCCATCAAGCTCCAGCTTATCTCCAACCGTAACATCTGCTAGTTGAGCTAGTTTTTGACTTACGACTGCTCCATCTGTGACCTGCACCTCTTGGCCATTTTCCTCTAATGCGATAAAGGGTTTGAAACTTTCTCGGCTTGTAACCATTATGGTAATAGTCTGAAGTCCTGCTTTTCCTTTGAAATCTTTTTCAATGGATTTAGAGTAGATTTTTTGGTAAGCATGGATAGGCTCAGCTTGCAAGGCACTTTCTAGGTCTGCTTTTTCTTTCTCCGCTACACTGCTCTTTTCCGCTACAATCATCTGGTATTGCTGGATTTGTTCAAATTGACGATCGACAACTCCTCCCACAGAAGACTGAATGCCAAGACCTGCAAATAGGAGAGCAACCGAACCCGCAACTCCAAAAATGGTCATCAACATCCGTTGCTTATAACGGAAAATATTTCGCGCCGTAACCTTATGAGTGAAGCTCAAACGACTCCAAATAAAGCTCAGGCGTTCCAGCAAAATCTTTGATCCTTTAACGGGAGGTTTGGGCAGCAAAAGTTGGGCTGCTTCATCGTGCAATTCCCTCCGTGCCACTAGATAAGCTGGCAAGACACTGGATACCCAACTTAAGGCCAGGGCAAGAAGGCTATAAGACCAATAGAAATACTCCTGACTTTTCCCAACGACCATTCCAGCTGTTATAACATCCGAAATCACGCCTGCAAGGAGATAATGTCCTAAAAGTGTTCCTAAAACGGTTCCTACAGTTCCTGCAAGAAAACCATAGAGGACAAACTTGGCAACAATATCTTGATTCCGGTAACCTAGGGCCTTGAAAATACCGGCATTGGTACGCTCTTCATCCACAAAGCGAGTCATAGTTGTAAAGGTTAGTATTGCAGCAATCATAAAAAGCACCACGGGAAAGATATTCCCGACAGAACGAATACTTGCTGAAGCGTTACTGTACATGAGATAGCCTTGACCGCCTGGCATGGTTTGGCGGTTGTATACATGGTAAGTAGGCTCTGCCAGTTCATCAAGCTCTTTCTGGTGTTGTTCAAGCTTCTCTTTTTCCTTGGCTAGATTACTCTCTGTCTGAGCCATTTTTTCTTTTTCTGTAGCCAATTCTTCCTTAGCTTTTGTCAATTGCTCCTTGGCTTGACTCTTTTGAGGCTCAGGCAAAGCGGTCACTTGTTCTTCTTGCGTTTTCAATCGACTTTCAGCCTGTTCTAACTGACTCTTGCCTTTTTGAAGGTTACTTTCAGCTGTTTGGAGTTCTACTTTTCCCTCTTCCAAGCTCTTTTGCCCATTTGTTTTGATACTTGCTAATCGTTTTTGACCATTATCAGCCAGCAAGTCTTGCAATGCTTCCTGATATTGATCTCGTTTGCTTCTATAGTCTGATGAAAAAGCATCCGAATTTTTTAAATCGTCATAGCGCACACGCGCAATGCTATAAACATCTGAGTCAAACTGACTGGGTAAAATCACTCCATAGCCAGCCAAGCTTCCATTTCCACTACTAGCTCCTCCTAAATCTTCTTTAGAAAGGATTTCACCCGACTGAACAAATCCAGTAATGGTGAAAGATTGGGATTTTATGACGGGCTTCCCTTCTTCTTTCTTGCTAAAGATGATAGTCTGCCCAATCTGATAGCGGTCTTTCCAGAAATCTGCCAAGGAAATTTCCCCATCAGCCTCTGGAAGTCGCCCTTCTGTCACTTGGAAGGTTGAAATTCCCTCTGGCTTAGAATAAAGTCGAACCGCTTCTTCACTATTTTCAACGGTTAGGTCTGCCATATAGCCAAACTCAACACTTGCTCCTTGAAGGGTCTTTAGTTCGTCCTGATCTTCTTTGTCCAAGCCATAATCAGCTATCACTGCCAAATCCAAGGTATTTGCTTTACGGAGATAATCCTCAGCCGTACGTTCCATATTGGGGCTAGTCACTTTGAGACCTACTAGAGCTAAAGACCCCAGCATCATCAAGGTCAAGATGGATAAAAAGCGTCCCTTGGAAGCAGTCACCGACTGGAGCAAGTCTTTTCGGTATGTTTTTTTCATGCTAATACTCCAATGTATCGATAGCCTGTGGATGCTCATTGATTGTTACTCTCATAACAGTGGCATCACGCATGTGAATCACCCGATCTGCGATAGGAGCTAGCGAGCTATTATGAGTCACGATGATCACCGTCGCTCCCTTTTGACGAGACATGTCTTGGAGGATTTTCAAAACCTGCTTACCCGTTTGATAATCCAAGGCCCCAGTCGGTTCATCACAAAGGAGGATTTTAGGATTTTTGGCTACCGCGCGTGCAATGGAGACTCGCTGTTGCTCCCCTCCAGAAAGCTGGGCTGGAAAATTATTGAGACGATGAGCCAGACCTACATCTGTCAAGACCTGCTCAGAATCCAAGGCATCTGTCACGATTTCTGAAGCCAACTCCACATTTTCCTTCGCAGTTAGATTGGAAACTAGATTATAAAACTGAAAAACAAAGCCTACATCATTGCGGCGGTAATTGGTTCTCTGATGGGAACTGTAATCTGCAATATTGGCACCATCAATCCAGATTTCCCCCTCATCATTGGTATCCATTCCCCCAAGAAGATTAAGAACCGTTGACTTGCCTGCACCAGATGCACCTAGAATAATCACCAATTCACCCTTTTCAATCTCAAAATTCACATCGCGATTGGCCACAATCTCCGTGTCCCCAACCTGATAACGCTTGTAGCTGTGTTTCATCTCAATATAAGCCATCGTCCTTCTCTCTTTCTTACAAACAAGTCACTCTTTACTATCATTATAACGCTTTTTCGAAGAGTTGGATACTAGAATAAAAAGAAAAACCTAGGTATTCCTAGGCTTTCTTTTTACAAATTATTTTCCAAGGTAGTATTCAGAAACTACATTCAATTTTTCGTCGAATTCGAATACCAATGGTGGGAAGTTAGGGATTTCCACGTCCATGATTTCATCATCTGACAAACCTTTGATGTGTTTTACAAGGGCACGGATTGAGTTACCGTGAGCTCCTACGAATACGTTTTTACCATCTTTAAGAGCTGGAGCGATTTTATCTTCCCAGAATGGAAGGGCACGTTCCAAAGTCACTTTCAAGTTTTCAGCATCTGGAATAACTGAGTCGTCAAGTGAAGCGTAACGACGGTCAGTGTGAGCTGAATGCTCATCATCACGATCCATGTTTGGAGGCAATACATCGTATGAACGACGCCAGATGTGAACTTGCTCATTACCAAATTGTTCAGCAGCTTCAGCTTTGTTTTTACCAGTCAAACCACCGTAGTGACGTTCGTTCAAGCGCCATGATTTTTCAACTGGAACCCACAATTGGTCAGAAGCTTCAAGAGCCAAGTTAGTTGTTTTAATCGCACGTTTCAATACTGAAGTGTAAGCTTGGTCAAATTCGATACCAGCTTCTTTGATCAATTTACCAGCGTCAATCGCTTGTTGTGTACCTTTTTCAGACAAATCAACATCAGCCCAACCAGTGAAAAGGTTAGCTTTGTTCCATTCAGACTCACCGTGGCGAGCAAAAACCAATTTTACCATTAGATGGATTCTCCTTTAAATTTTCCGAGGTTTCCCCTCGTTTATCTATTCTATTTTACACAATTTTTCACAAAAAAGCTAGTTAAAATCGACAAGTTCTGATAGTCAGGAAGTAAAGTCCTCTCATACTGATTAGGAACTTCTATAATTCATTACTTTTTATTTGCAAAAATAGAGGTTCTAAAATCATTTGTTTGGTCAAGATAGGCCTTAAACACTGCTCTCTTAAGTTTATGAACGGCACTGTCAGTTTCTGGGTTATAAATAGTCCAACGAGGACCTGTAGCATCCTGTAAAACAGCTTGGTCCATGAGTTCTTGCAACTCTTTTACTCTTTGAATGGTTTTCGTGGCATTGCTCATCCATGATTGCGTCGGATCTTTAAAAGTAACTTTATTCAAATGATCAAACTGAGCAACACGTTCTTGATACATAGCTTTTTTAAAGGCTGCCCAAGATGAATACTGACCACCAAATAGCTTTTCTAAAACAAGCTTATCTGTCACTAATCCTTGCTTTTTACCGTAGAGGTTGATTGTCTGACCATTTTGTTTAGCAATTTCTTCATATTGGTTGGAAATATATGGGACCATACCTTCTTTAAATCCTTTAGCAGCTAAGAGTTCATAAGCTATCCGGCGCCCCATAAGATCCCCAGGAGTTCCTTTCTCACTGCTCAATGCTGAAAAGATTGGTGCAAAGAGTTTAATCGTAAAATAGCCATTTCTCTCATATGTGCCAGCTTGATACTCACGAGCCGAAAGAATATTATTGTCAATCAAACTCTCAAAGCTCGTCAATTTTTTAGCTTCTTCTTCAGTCAAATCTTTCACAACATTAGTAGCATAAACATCATTTCCGTCTGCTGGATCTTTCACATACTTGTTCTCAATTTTTCTGAGAGCTTCCATTTTCTGGGAAACATTCAGTTTCTTAACGATTGATTGCCCTTCAAGATATTCCAACAGATAGATGAGGTCAAACATGTTATGAACATATTTTTGGAGATCGGATGCATCTTTGAATCGTTCCGTCGGATCTAAGACTTGTAGACGGGATCCTTCTAAGCTATCTGATTTTGAATGTTTCAAAATTGAGTTAATGGTAATGGTCGCATCATTTGGATGATCTGGCGCTTGTAATAAGCCTTTAGCAAAGAACTCAGGACCAAGACCACTTCTTCTACCATAGCCACCAAGATAGATATCCTGATCTGAATCATGGGTCATCTCATGGGTATACGTAATAGCGCCATCCTTATCCAACATACGGTAAGACATATAATAGACACCATCTCCTGTTGCGTATGCACCGTGATGATTATGAACCACCTTGTTACCAACTGGTCCAAAGAAATGTTGCATTGCAGGATTTGAATTCTCAAAGTCTGCGATTGTTGAAGCCTTTCCTTCAGTATGATCATCACCAAATTTATAGGCATCATAAAGCAGGATCGTACGATAGAGTTTTTCACGTCCCTGATTATCTAAAATACGATACCAATAATCGTAGTGATCTCGCTGACGCTTGGCTGTTTCACGCGCATTATCTTCAACAAACTTATTGAGTTTATCTCCAGCCTTATAGTCACTGTTGCGGTAGCGATCGTAAGCGCCAAATCCTAGGCTAGACAAGGTTGAGATGACAAATACAGATCTTTCTGGCAAGGTAAGGAGAGGCAAGACCATATTGCGATATTTCCAAGTACTACTAGTAATTCGGTCATAAACACCGATAGAATACTTAGTCCCTGCTTGCTCTTGCTTGGCTTTGACCTCTGCAATAGTGGATTTTTCTTCGACAATGAAAGCTTTGGTCTGTTTTTTAAACCAGTCATTGTTGCTAGTGTTTGGTAAAAAGACTTTTCGGTAATTTTCTAGCGTGCTAAACAAATCTGTCGTTCCATGATGGCTGGCAAGACTGATACCATAAGTATCAACGTTGTTCTTAGCTAGAAGGTTGTTAAAGCCAGATTTACCTAACTCAATCAGAGTATCTAGTGGCGAAGCATTTCCTTTTCCAAAGAAATCAAGGTGATACAAGACCAAGTCTTTAATATTAACCTGACCATAGCTAAAGTTATACCAACGCTCTAAATAGCTCATACCAAGAAGCAAGGCCTCCTTGTTGCGCTTGATTTTATCTACGATGTAACCTGTCATTACTTGATTGTTTTCCACTAGACCAGCATCCGCTGACAAGAGTTTTCTCAGACTTTCTTCTAGATGTTCCTTCGTTTTAGTAAACTGTTCTTCTAAATAGAGCTCGGTTTGCTTCACTTTTGGTGAAATACCAAGTGTGTTTCTAATAGCGTCTGAATGATAATTTACCTTCTTCAATTCTGGTAAGACTTGCCGGATAATCGTTTCTTGATTATACAAGAATTGGTTTGGCGTATAGAGAAGCCCCGTATCTCCTAGACTATATTCTGCTAACTTAGCAAAATCAGTCTGGTACTTGAGCTGGAATGTTTCAGAGGAATGATCCTGGTAATGGAGCAAGAGTTTATTGGCACTGTTTTTATTGGTTACAATGTCCGTAATTACTTGGTCATCCTTCATCATGACTGCAGACAAGAGTGCTTTTTTATATAAAAGACTGTTCTCGTTAACTAGGTTTCCGTATTTGACGATGGTTGCCTTGTTGTAGAAAGGTAGCAATTTTTCAATATTTTTATAAGCCAAGGCACGCTGAGCTTGATAATTCTTCACCTTAGAAAAATCACTTTCTTTACTACCACTTGTTGAAAGGGGCTCCACTGTTGGAGGGGTGAGAGGATTGATTTCTGCTTTTTTATTCGTCACTTCAGAAGCATCTAGCATTGTTCCTCTTTCTTCAAAGGATTCTTTGCTGACGACTTCTTCCCTGACCAAGGTGACATTGTAGACTCTATTAGCTTTGTTGCTGAATGTATTAGCCACCTTCATTTCATTATAGTGGTAACCGGTAATAGCATTCCCGTTGGTTACATTGACATCACTTAGTACATTGGTCAATCTTCCTGCATGCTGTTCCTCATTCGTCTTTCGATCCCACAAATATCCAGCCACACCCGCAACTCTACCAAAGTGCTTGACATTGTTGATATCACCTTCAGCATAGCTATCCTGTATATACGCATCTTGGTCTACTAGACCTGCTAGCCCACCAACAGTCTGATCTGAACTATTCGTGTTGGAGGAAATGGCTACTGTCGCTTTTGACTTAGTCAGTGAAGCTCTGCCTCCTGTCAAATGACCGACCAGACCACCAATATTGTATGCCGCAGTCGTTTCGTAGGTATTAACAATTCTTCCCTTAAAGCTGCTCTCTGTGATGCTTGATTGGTCTGCCTTAGCCAACAAACCACCGATACCACGTTCCCCAGCCAGAACACCATCGACATGAACTTGCTTAATCTTTGTGTTATCCGTAGCTTCATTGGCCAGTGAACCGATATCATCTTTACCTGAAATAGAGACATTTTTTAGGCTCAACTTTTCTACTGTGGCCCCTCTCAAGCTTTCAAAAAGAGGCTTTTTCAAATTGTAAATAGCATACCGCTTACCATCTTTTTCACCAATCAACTGACCAGTAAAGGTGCCCCTGATGTAAGATCTGTCATCAGGTCCCAAATCCACTTCGTTAGCATTCAAGCTGGCCGCTAAATGATAGGTCCCAGAGAGATTCTTGTTGATAGCTTTAACCAGGTTGCTAAAGGAAGTAAAGGTTGTTGTTTCTTCTGTGGCCTTTTTTGCGAGATAGAAGGTGAAATTATCGACATATTTATTTTCTAGCTCTTGCTGGAGTTTCTCAGCTTTGGCTATGATTTTATAAACGGATTGTCCATTTTTTATTTCTGCAGTTATTGAAGCGACAGGTAGATAGACATCTTTGAATGACGACGATTTTACCTTAACAAAATAAGTGTCTATATTACTTGGAACACTGTCTAAAGAAACATGTTGTTTGTAAATACCATTGGTCTGACTATACAACTCCAGATCCGAAACATTTCTTAATTCAAGTGTTTTTTCTGGATCTTTTTCTTGTGGTTTTTCAGATGGAGTTTCCGGTTTTACTTGCTCAATATTGCCAGTATATTCTGGAAGAGGGGCAACTTGTTCGGGTTGAACTATTGCTCCCGATTGGGTGCCAGTATAAGATGGTTTCGATGGTGCCTGTTCTGGTTCGACTATTGCTCCAGATTGGATGCCAGTATATTCTGGTTTGTCGGCTGTCTCAGGGGCTACAATCGCTCCTGATTGCTCACCTTTATATTCTGGTAAGGAAGCATGGGGCTCTGGTTCGACGATGGTCCCAGCTTGAGTTCCCTTATACTCTGGTTGTGGAGCTACTTGTTCGGGTTCAACAATCGCTCCGGATTGGGTGCCTGTATAAGATGGTTTCGATGATACCTGTTCTGGTTCGACGATGGCTCCAGATTGGGTGCCTGTATATTCTGGTTTGTCGGCCGTCTCAGGGGCTACAACAGCTCCTGATTGCTCACCTTTATATTCTGGTTTGTCGGCTGTCTCAGGGGCTACAATCGCTCCCGATTGACTTCCTGTATACTCTGGTGTTGGTAGCACCTGTTCAGGATCTACGATGGCTCCAGACTGCTCGCCTGTATAGGCTGGTTTGTCAGTCGTTTCTGGTTCCACCAAAGCCCCTGACTGGACACCCCCAACCTCTGGATCAACTTTTTCCGGTTCGACGATAGCACCAGCTTGGGTTCCCTGATACTCAGGTGATGGAGCGACTTGCTCGGGTTCAACGACTGCTCCTGCTTGGGTGCCTGTATAGGCTAGTTTTTCAGCTGTCTCTGGGGCTACAACAGCTCCTGATTGCTCACCTTTATATTCTGGCAAAGAAGGCTGAGTCTCAGGTTCAACAATAGCTCCCGATTGACTTCCTGTATACTCTGGTGTTGGTGGCAACTGTTCAGGATCTACGATTGCTCCAGACTGCTCGCCTTTATATTCTGGCAAAGAAGGCTGAGTCTCAGGTTCGACAATAGCACCGGACTGAGTTCCTCTATATTCTGATTTTTCAGCTGTCTCTGGGGCTACAATAGCTCCCGATTGCTCACCTCTATATTCTGGCAAGGAAGCCTGAGACTCTGGCTCTCCTTTTCTTGCAGAGAATGGTGTTTCACTCGGAGCGACTGCCTTCTTTGTTCCCTTTTCTACTACACGTGGCAAGGCTTCTTCTACTTTAGTTGAGAGAACTTCTCGGGAAATTTCTTGGTTATCAACAGTGAAAATGCGAACAAGTTCAATCTTCTTCCCAGCACGACCTTCTTGTTTGACATGGATGGTTCCCTCTGCTAGTTCTGGATTTTCTTGAACCACTTCAGCAAAGTCTAGTTTGGTTACAATCTCTTGGTCTTTGTATAGGAGCTCTGGTTTGTTCACTCGACCAGTCAAGACTTCATCCTGAGGATCCACACTAGCAATACCAGACGGTTTTGGATTGGATGAATCTTGAGAAGGGATTGGCTTCTCAGCGGGGCTTGTTGGAGACTGAGCTTTCTGCTCATTTCCTGACTTTTGTCCATCATTCTTGGTCTGAAAATGAGGTTGAAGCATATCGTCTAGTTTCTGACCTCTAGCAACAGTTTCTTGCAGACTAGCATCCTTGTCTTGCTTAATATAGCCTAGGTAAGTATAACCCGATAGGGTGCGTGGCAAAGGCAGACTATCTCCTTGGGATAATTGATATTCTTGATTATATTGGAGCAAGAGTTGATTTTCAATAGCCTGAACTGAAGAAAGCAAGCCACTCCCCATTCCTGTTACCAAAACAACTTTCAACAGTGCTTTCTTTTTGCCTTTATTTCTCGAAATAGCAAAAATAAGGAGTCCAACCGAAGCGAGAGCTCCACCAGTGAGGACGGTAACCAGATTGTTGTGCTCACCGGTATTAGGCAACTGACCTAGTTGGGCTTTCTCATCCATACGGTAGACTAGATAGTAAGTGCTCTCACTATCTTCAGCCACTTTAGGAATATCCTTTACAATCAAGTCTTTTTCTTGCCCACTCAGCTCCGTATTCGTCACATATTTGTAGTGAACAGCTACATTTTCTTGAGCAAATACGCTTCCACTGCTAGCAATGGACACATAAAATAAGCTTGAGATAGATGCAGACACAAGACCAATCGCTAACTTTCGTAAGGAAAAACGATGTTGCTTCTCTCCAAAAAACTTTTTCATTCTATATCCTCTCTATTGTTTTATCCATTTCAAAATAGAAGAAGCATTTTGCTTCCTCGCTCAGATAAACTTACAAGAAACAAAAATACTTCTATATATATTTTGATATATTTAATCCACAACCATCATTATACTATAAATTCTCTAACTTGTCCCAAAATGATGCCAGCATTCTTCAATTCTTTTGAACAGCTAACTTATCAAAGTAACTTACACTTGGCTGGTCAAAGTGGAAATTAGTCTAAAACGAATTTTATGGTGGAATTAAGTGTAAGACGATTGAGTTAGAAATGAGCTCCACTATAACAAAACATATTGAATTAGCGGTGGAACTTAGTTTGTCAATTTAGCTGTTTGGCAGTGGGATTGCTTTAAACAAATATAAGCAAATATGTGAAAAGAAATTTCCATTTCACTCTTGCTAATCTCCTTGCTTTTTGTTAGAATAATGTCAAAAAATAAAGAAGGTTAACATTATGCCACAACATCTCTTTAAAGAATTGGCTCAACTAGAGCAAGTAGAAGCTCTAGTTCTAGGAGGTTCACGGGCCGGACAAGATTTTGACAAAGACTCTGATTATGATGTATATGTCTACCTCAGTGCTCCCCTCTCGCCAGACATCAGAGAAGAAATCCTCAGTAAATACTGCTCCTATATGGAAATCGGTAATCAATTTTGGGAATTGGAAGACGATTGTGTTCTCAATAATGGTATCGAAATCGAGCTGATTTACCGCTCTTTAGACGAATTTGACAAAGATTTACAAGTCGTAGTTTTAGAGCATCAAGCCCAGAATTCTTACACTACTTGTATGTGGTACAATCTTCTCAACAGTAAGATTATCTACGATCAAGATGGTCACTATGCTGCCCTCCAGAAAAAGTACAATCTTCCTTATCCAGCTGAGCTGAAAAAGAATATCATCAACAAGCAATTCCTGCTTCTCGACCAAGCTATGCCAGCTTTTTCAAGACAAATCAAAAAAGCCCTTAAACGCAAAGACTTACTCAGCATCAATCACCGCAGTAGCGAGTTTTTCGCTTCTTATTTCGATTTGCTCTTTGCCTTCAATGAGCAGCTCCATCCAGGAGAAAAACGCATGCTCCAGTACGCAAAAAACAATTGCTCTTATCTACCTCAACATTTTGAAGACGATATCCAAAACTATTTTCAAAATCTCTACCAGTCAGATAAGTATCAGAAAACAATCCTAACTTTAGAGCATCTCCTATTAAATCTTAAACACTTGATTAATGAATATATTTAAAATTACAATAAAAGCTCATGAAATCTGCTTTTCAGATGATTCATGGGCTTTTTGAATTTCCACAATATACAACGATGTAGATTTGATTGAAATCATAGCAGGACAAAAAGGTTTTAACATGATAAAAACGCATCATATCAGGTGTTCAAAAACGTGATACAATGCGTTTTATAGTCTATAAGATTAGTTGTCTTTTCTTCTCAAATTGAGTTTCCCCTAGATTTTTCAACCTTATTTCGCTTCAAATCCTTCTGCGACTGCGTCCGCAAAGTTTTCTTCTACGATACTTGCACAGTGGTCACAGATGACTGCGTGGTAGCTACGTTCTGCTGTCGTTGGGTCGATACGACGGCAACGGTCACATACTTCACCTGCAGCGCGTTCAACTGTGAAGGCAACATCTTCGAAGCTTACGGCAGCTTCTGGAGCTGGTCCTTCTGCGATGGTCAAGTCTGACACGATTAAAAGTTGAGCTACATTGCTGTTTACTGCTTCGAGTAGAGTTTTCACAACTTCGTTTGGATAAACTGTCAAGTGTGCTTCGAGTGATTTACCGATTACTTTGGCATTACGAGCTTCTTCCAAGGCTTTTTGAGCTTGTCCACGGAAATCCATGAAGGCAGCCCATGTATCCAAGATTTCTTCTTGGTTAGCAAATGTCTCTGCTTCTGGCAATTCTGACAATTGAACAAAATCTTCTGCTTCAAACTCAAGATATGACCAGATTTCTTCCGCAGTGTGAGGAAGGATTGGAGTCAAGAGTTTGGTGATTTTCACAAGAATGTCATAGAAAACAGTCTGCATCTGACGGCGTTCCAATGATTTAGCACCTTCGATGTAAACAACATCTTTAGCAAAATCAAGGTAAAAGGCTGACAAATCAACGTTGATAAAGTTCACCAAGGCCTTATAGATTGTCAAGAATTCAAAGTTTGCATAAGCATCACGAATCGTTTTCACAAGCTGGTTAAAGCGAATCGTCATGTACTTATCAACTGAACGAAGTTCATCGTAAGCGACTGCATCTTGAGCTGGGTTAAAGTCAGATGTATTGGCAATCAAGAAACGAAGAGTATTACGAATCTTACGGTAAGTTTCAGAGACTTGGCCCAAGATATCCATAGAGATACGTACGTCATTGCTTGAGTCTACACTTGTTACCCAAAGACGCAAGATTTCAGCACCAAATTGTTTTTCAACATCGCTTGGAGCAATGGTATTTCCAAGAGATTTAGACATCTTCTCACCTTTACCGTCAAGGGCAAAACCTTGTGACAAGATTTGTTTGTAAGGTGCTACGCCATGGTTAGCAACTGATGTGATGAGTGATGAGTTGAACCAACCACGGTATTGGTCAGAACCTTCTAGGTAAAGATCTGCTGGGTAAGTCAATTCAGGACGGTTTACTACCACTCCATTCCATGATGAACCTGAGTCAAACCAAACGTCCATGATATCTGTTTCTTTTTTGAACTCACCATTTGGTGAACCTGGATGAGTAAATCCTTCTGGTAAGAGGTCTTTGGCATCACGTTCCCACCAAATGCTTGAACCATGTTCCTCAAAAAGTTGAGCCACGTGTTCAATAGTTTCAGCAGTCATGATCGCTGTACCATCTTCAGCATAGAAGATAGGAAGCGGAATACCCCAAGCACGTTGACGAGAGATAACCCAGTCGCCACGGTCACGAATCATATTGTAAAGACGGACTTTACCCCATTCTGAGTGGAATTTCACTTTTTCAATTTCGTCCAAGATTTCTTGGCGGAATTTAGAAACTGAGGCAAACCATTGTGGTACTGCACGCCAGATAATTGGTTTCTTAGTACGCCAGTCAAATGGGTATGAGTGAGAGATTTCTTCTTGGGCAAGAAGGAGGTTACCAAGTTTTTCAATAACAGTTGGGACAACCTTATCATAGAATTGACCTTCAAACTCAGGACCAGCATTCTTCATCATGATACCACGTTCGTCAACAGTCACTGCGACTTCAAGACCATTAGCAATACCAACATTGTAGTCGTCCTCACCAAAACCAGGGGCTGTATGGACAATACCAGTACCAGAGTCAGTGGTAACGTGATCACCAAGGATAACCAACTCATCTACAGCTGTATCCCATGGGTGTTCTGTTACGATGTAGTTCAATTCTTGACCACGGTAAGTTGCCAAAACTTGAACATCACCCCAACCAAACTTCTCAGACAAGCTAGCCAACAATTCTGCAGCAACCACAAACTTGCGATCTTCACCAGCAGGTTGAACCAAAACATAATCAATATCTGCACCAACAGTCAAACCACGAGAAGCAGTGATTGTAAATGGAGTCGTTGTCCAGACAACAATGTAAGTATCTGTATCAAGAATACCTTTGCCATCTTTTATCTTGTTGGCATAGTAAAGGGAAGTTGAAACCAAATCATGGTATTCAATCTCTGCTTCAGCAAGGGCAGATTCAGATGACCAAGACCAGTAAACTGGCTTGGCACCACGGTAGATATAACCCTTATTAGCCATCTCACCGAAGACACGGATTTGGGCTGCTTCATAATCAGGAGTCAGGGTCACATATGGATTTTCCCAGTCGCCAGAAACACCCAAACGTTTGAAGTCTTCACGTTGTTTATCTACTTGTGAAAGAGCGTATTCACGGCAAAGTTTCAAGTACTCAACCAAGTCCATTTCTTTACGTTTGACACCTTGTTTTGCCAAAACTTGCTCGATTGGCAGACCATGTGTATCCCAACCTGGAATATAAGGAGCATAAAATCCTGACATAGACTTAGAACGAACAATGATATCTTTTGAAATCTTGTTCATAGCGTGTCCAACGTGAATATTTCCGTTCGCGTATGGAGGACCATCATGCAAGGTGAAATGAGGTTTTCCTTGGTTCAATTCTTGACGACGTTGGTAAAGTTTTGCATCTTCCCATTCCTTTTGCCAAACTGGCTCTTTGGTAGGAAGGCCTGCACGCATTGGGAAAGCTGTTTTCCCAAGGTTAAGGGTATCTTTGAGTTTCATGGTATCTCCTTTATAAATAATAACAAATTAAAAACCACGATTGCCAAAAAGGACGAAAATCGTGGTACCACCTTTATTCGGAAAAAGATTTAGTCTTTCTCCCTCTTATCCCGTAACGTGGGGAACGTCAAATCTTACTTCATTCAGACTTGAGTTTTTGAGAGGATAATCTTAGCATTAGGGAATGCAGGACTCACACCATCTCCTGCTCGCTGGAAATATAAGGATAAGATATTGTTCTCAGATTATTTCTTATAAAATTGTAACAGATTCTTGCGGTGCCGCAAAACCTGGTTCTGAGCTTACAGCTTCAGTAGCTGGTGTTGGTCCTGAATAATGGCTAGGAGCTACTTCTGGCTCTTCATACATTGGACCAACTGGATGAGCTGGACTTTCTTCAACAACCGGAGCTGGTGAAACCACTTGTTCCTGCTCAGCTCTTGCTTCGGCTTCTGCAAGTTCCTTATTAGCCGCTTCGATACGCGCTTGCAACTCAGCCATTTCCTCGGGAGAAAACTGGCGAGTAATATCAATTGGTTCTTCCTCTGGATGTTGTTGTAAGACAGAGTCACCTAAGACTTCGCTGACCACTTCTTTGAAGGCCTCATCACTTGTCTGAAGATAAGTCGCTGTTGGGCGAAGAATATCTTCCCAATCTGAAGATTCAACAATTGCTAACTGGCTCTCAATTGTAGATTTAAGACGTTGATGGAAGACACGACTCTTGTTCTTCAATTCTTCTGTTTCAACAGCAACCTTCTTAGCATTGTCAGTTGCTTGACGAAGAATTTCATTTGCCTTGTACTTAGCTTCTTCCAACAAACGTTGGGCATCTTGCTCTGCTTGTTGTATAATATTGTTTGAACGCTCCGTTGCAGCTTGTTTTACTCGCTCTGCTGTATCTTGTGCAATCAATACAGACTGGCTCAATGAATCTTTCATCTCATCAAAGTAAGACAAACGCTCTTCCAAACTCTTAATATGTAAATCCTTATCATGATTAGAGCGAACCAAATCTTCATAATCACGGACTACAATATCTAAAAATTCATCTACTTCTTCTTGATCAAACCCTCTAAAGCGTGTGCTAAAGGTTTTATCTTTGATTTCTAACGATGTAATTGGCATATTTTTCCTCACTTACTTAATAACAATTGGACCGTTAATTTCTTTTTATCTTTTTTTGTTTGCCCATTATCTCTAACGAGTTTCAATCGACCAAATTTCCTTACACTAATCAGATCACCAACTTGAACTGCATAATCTGATTTTTCAACTAAATGGTAATTAACTTGGACTGCCTGTTTTTCAATTAACTGACTTGCCTGATTTCTAGACAGCTTGAAGACACCTGCTAGAAAAACATCTAATCTTGAACTAGCGATACAGATATCTAATTCTTGATAATCTTCTACTGTAGCAATTTTCTCAGTAAAATGCCGTTCTTCTAGATGAACCGGTAAACGAGCAATTTTCGTAATACCATCTTGAAAAAGGAGCATAAACTGTCGATTAATGATAATCTGTGCCCTCTCTTCATTGACTAAGATATCACCAAATAGCTTCCTATCAATTCCCAGCTGATTTAAAACAGTCCCTAATATTTTTGCATGCGTTAAGCGTTCAAACTTATTAGGATAGACAATTTCTTGCAAGGATAGTTCAAAATCAGAAAATTCCGGCTCAAAATAATCAGGATACAGGAGTACCCGTACATATTCAGTTTCAAGAAACTGCCGACTGCTCATGTAGGAGATGCCGTTGGTTGATGCTAGCACCTTTAAAATCTTTTCTTGGTGGGGATTTACAAAGGGTGTTAAAAAAGGAGAATAAGAATCTTCTACCTTTTTTATCCATTCTACTCCCTTATCAATAAAAGACGAATCATTCTTAGAAAAGTGTTGATAAATCATCTTGTTCATAGAAAGATCACTAAAAGTCGAATCAACTGTTCCCCTAGGAAGTGAACTAGTAATACCGCAATCCAGACAGACAAGTCAAGACCTGCAATCTGGAGAGGTAAACGTTGCAAGGGAGCTACTATCGGTTTCACTAAACTAATAATCAAGCGTCCAAGACGTGATTCATAAGCATTTGGGAACCAAGACATCAGAGCAAAAATGATTAAAATCAGTGAATAGATATCCACTGCATTTTGAATAAAACGAATGAGAAAGAGCATTATCTCACTCTCGTACGTTTCATGTCAAAACCAAATTCACCATTTTGTGATTCATCTGGGATTTTAATATCTTCAATATTAACGACAACATCAACTGGTGTCAGCAGGTACATAGTAGATGCTACCTTTTTCATGTTACCAGCTAAAACGTGGCGTGCCCCGTCCAGATAATCCAAACAACGACGTGCTTGAACTTCTGTCATATATTGGAAATCAATCAAAATACTTTCATTACCAGCTAATAAATCAACAATATCTGTGGCATCTTCGTATTTACGTGGATAACGAACATCAATTGTCACCTTATCAGTAGAACGTTGACTTTGCATAGCCAACTCTTGTTGACGGGCATGAAGACGGGTGATGTTTTTATCTTTAGATGGCGCGCTACCAGCTTGTTGAGGCAACTCTTGAACAGAAGGGACTGGAGTCACAATAGGCTCTTCAGCTTTAGGCTGATAAGTAGTACCAACATCTTCTCCATCTTCTGTAAAATAATCTATAAATTTATCAAATCTATCTTTTAAAGACATATTTCTTTCCTATTTAAAAAATGCTGTACCAATTCTGACAAAGGTTGAGCCAAATTCAATCGCTTCCTTGTAGTCACGACTCATACCCATACTCAAGTCCATCATTGGCATATTGGGAATTTGTTTTTCTCTAATTTCTAGTTGCAAATCCTGCGTAGCTTTAAAAATTTCTTTCAACTCATCACTACTAGCTTCAAAAGGAGCCATTGTCATCAAGCCTACATATTCAATTTTATCTAAGGCGGCCAATTCTGGCAAGAGCTCCAATAGTTCTTCCTTTGAAAAACCATGTTTGCTCTCTTCCCTTGAGATATTTACTTGTAAGAAACACTTAACAACTCGGTTACTTCTTTTTTGAATTTCTTCTGCTAGCTTTAATGAATCCAAAGCGTGGAAATAATCAACATACTGAATGACATCTTTGACCTTGCGTCTTTGCAAAGTACCAATCAAATGCCAGGTAATATTCCGGTCTTTTAAAGCTTCATATTTCTCAAGAAATTTATCTACACGATTTTCACCAATATGATGCACACCTAGCGGAAGCAAAGCCTCCGCTGTCGGTACGTCTACATATTTTGTAACAGCAACAACCGAAACAGAATTAGCTTCTCTTCCTGACTGCTGACTTGCATCTTTTATTTGTTGAAAAACACGTTCTGTATTTTCTTTCAAATTCATTTACTTAACGATTTTTGAAAAATGGAGGAGTTTCTAATTCGTCCTCTTCTAAAGATGGTGCTTCGAAGCGTTCAACTGGTGATACAACTGAATCAGTCGGACGGACAATTGTCTCACGACGCAAGTCCCAATCACCAAATGCTGAAGTTTGAGAAGGTTCTGTGCGACGAGGTGCTGGACTTGGAATTTCTGCAGTTTCAGCCATGTCATAGTGACGATCGTGGTTACGTGCATGACTTGGGCTTACTTGCTCATGACGAACTGCTTGTTTTGGTGCATGTCCAACAACTTTTTCAACACGATCTTGACGAACACCAGTTGCAACAACTGTTACGCGAATTTCATCACGCATGCTTTCATCAATAGATGTTCCCAACCAGATGTTCACTCCTTGACCAGCTGCTTGATTGACGATTTCTGAAGCTTCTTCTGCTTCAATCAAAGTCAAATCAGGACCACCAGTAACGTTGACGATAACATCCTCAGCGCCGTCAATAGTTGTTTCAAGAAGTGGTGAGTAGATTGCCTTACGAGCTGCTTCTACTACACGTTCTTCACCACTACCGATACCGATACCCATTAGGGCGTTCCCTTTATCTGCCATAACTGTTTTCACATCGGCAAAGTCAAGGTTAATCAAACCAGGATTTGTAATCAAGTCCGTAATCCCTTGAACACCTTGGCGAAGTACGTTATCTGCTTCGCTAAGAGCTTCAAGAAGTGGAGTTTTCTTATCAACAATTTCAAGCAAGTTGTTGTTTGAAATAATCAATAGAGTATCTACATGCTCACGAAGTTGATTGATTCCTTCTACAGCATACTGACCACGTTTGCTTCCTTCGAAACCGAAAGGACGTGTCACAACACCAACTGTAAGAGCACCCAAATCTTTAGCAATGCGGGCAATAACAGGAGCTGCACCAGTACCAGAGCCACCTCCCATACCTGCAGTAATGAAGACCATGTCTGCTCCAGTAATAGCTTGAGTCAAGGCTTCTTCGCTTTCTTCAGCAGCTTTTTGACCAACTTCAGGTCGACCGCCAGCACCCAAACCACGAGTCAATTTAGGACCTAACTGAATTACAGTCTCAGCTTTTGTACTACTCAAAGCTTGTACATCTGTGTTTGCTGCGATAAATTCTACGCCTGCAACACCTTCGTCAACCATGCGGTTAATGGCGTTACCACCACCTCCACCAACACCGATTACTTTAATAACTGCACCTTGAGCTGCTGCTGTATCAAATGAAAATGTCATAGTTTATTTTTCCTCTTTTATTCATCAAACATGCTTCCGATTAAGCCACGGAAACGATCTGCGATTTTTGGTTTATTTTGAGAAGATACTTTATCTTCTTTCGGAGCAACTACGTTCGTAGAAGCTGATTCCTCTACCTCAGTATTTTGAACTGGTTGAATAGGGGTCGGTTGTGCTACCTGCGTAACACGTTGAATCATCCCACCGAAATTAATTGGTTGGTGACGCAAAGTATCTTCACCCTTGACTGCTCGTTGTGCTAACAAATGCACCTCAGTCAATTGACCAGCAAATTCAGACAAGCTAATCACATGAGCGAAGGCAGGGTTACGGATTCCAACTTGATTTGGAACGTAAAGTTTGACGCCAACGCCAAATACTTCCTGCGCAAGTTCTACAATACCTGGTAAAATAGCATTTCCACCAATCAGAACAATCCCGCCAGGAAGATCCAACAAATGTCTTCTTTCCAACTCTTGTTTGATTTGTTCAAAAATGTGCTTAATGCGGGCTGAAATAATCTCTGCTAGGTAGCTTTCTGTAACTTCTACAGGTTCCACTTCACCAATTACTTCAACTTGGAAGGTTTCATTGCTTGCAAGTGAAGGGTAGGCTTCACCATAGTTCAATTTCAATCCTTCAGCTAGTTTTTGTGAAGTCTTCAAGACCTTAGAGATATCTTTTGTGACATAATCTCCACCTTCTTGAAGAATATTTGTAAACTGGAGTTCCTGGTTACGGATTGTAGCAACAGTTGTTTGACCTGCTCCCATATCAATCACAGTAGCTCCAAATTCACGCTCTCCTTCGTTCAAGACTGAACGAACCAAAGCCAATGGTGAAATAATAATATTTTCAACCTGAACACCTGAGCGCTCAACTGTCTTGCGTAAATTGTGAAGAATAGTACGTGGACCTGTGTAAAGCAAACCACGCATTTCAAGACGAACACCCATCATGCCACGCGGGTCACGAATACCTTGGAAACCATCTACGATAAATTCTTCTGGAATAAAAGTAATGACTTCACGATCTGGTGTCATACTCTTTGTCAAAGCTGATTTGACAACATTTTCGACATCTTGATCTGTAATTTCTTTTGTATCAGATGTAACTGGAATCATTCCTTGAGTTGGTTCTACCTGCAAAAGATTTCCAGGCAAACCAACATTCACTGATTTGATTGAAATGCCAGCTTTCTCTTCTGCTTGGGAAATAGCTGACTTGATAGCTGCTGCTGCTGCTTCAATATCAACGATAATCCCATCCTTTACACCTTTACTCTTGGCATTACTTACACCAATTACATTAAGTTCACCATTTCTATGCTCGGCAACCAATACTTTAATCGAATTAGTTCCGATATCTAAGCCTGTAAAAAAACCATCTCTAGCCATTACATCGCATCCTCTCTCTTCCAAGTTTCAAACTTCTATTCAAAATAGCTAAAATAGGGCATAGCTATTCACAGAATATTATAACACAAAAAATCCAATCGTGCTTAGTTTTTCCTAAATTTACTTACCATTTTTTCACATTCGTTCCTTAGATTTTTTTATTTTCCAAACAAGCTATAAAAAATCAGATTTATGAAAAAAAGAAAGCTTAAAATCAAGCTTTCTTTGCAATCATTTTTTCTGCTTCTTGTTCTAAAAATTGTTCTAAGATTTTCTTAGTCAAAGTTATTGCAGCAGACAAGGCTATAGAAACAATCAAATAATTAGCTACTAAGCCATGATCTCCAACCAATGGCGGTTTTGTCAAGAATCCGTAATCTCCACCTGTTACTAAATTAACCACAAAAATCAAGGCATTTAGTGCAAAGGTCATGAGAAAAATTCCCTTCACATCCAGCAATCGCGCATTATACTGTCTCAATAGATAAACTAGAGAGTTCCCCAAGAGTGCTAAGTGGCCAAAGATAAAGGATAAAATCGCAATATGTGGGAAAGGATAGGCATCTGGAACTGGATAAACAAAGGCCGCTAATGTCCCAAATGTTCCTAGTAATGCAAAATACTGCCGATATTTGGACTGACCAGGAAGCAAAAGCACCACAAACATAGCCATACGACAATGGTAAAAAGGTAAGCTTTCTGACAGGGGCATATGATTGACCCAGTACCAACCATAAAGGAGAATCAGCTGAACGGCCTGCAAGATTTGGAAAAATCGTTGGCAAACCTTCTTTTCACGATAACGATAGGCTGTATAAAAGGTCAAAGCTAAAAGCGTAAATAGGCTAACATACCAAAAAAGGTCAAATTTAGGTGGTTCTGTTGCTTGGGTCGTAAAGAAAATATCCCATAAATTCATCTAGTCTTCCTCATGATTCAAAATTTTCCTGCATATTATTATACCATGCTATTTGTCAAAAATGAATTTAGAAATACGATAATCATCTTCTTAATCAAGATATTGCTCCCTCTGACCTTGATAAACCTGCCAAAGAATCTCTATTTGCTCCTTGGTAATGCGTTTTTCAGATAAGGCTGGCAGTTGGTCAATGGCAAAAAATTGAAGGTCAGCAATTTCTTGATTTTTTTGGAATTGTCCATCAAGAAGCTTACATTCAAAAACAAACTTTGCATATTGCTTGCTCTGTAGTTGGAAACGATTTGTATCAAAAACAGCTAGTAGTCTTTCTACTTTAGCTTCAAAACCGGTTTCTTCTTCAATTTCCTTGAGAATATTTTCTGTTGGAGAATAGCCGACTTCACCAAAGCCACCTGGCAAAGCCCAATCATTCTCTCCTTGTCCCCTAACCAGACAAATCTTTTCGTCCTCAACAATCCAAGCACGGACGTCCATTAACGGAGTCGCATAAGCAGAAGTTGGCTTCAAGACTTCTGCCACTTCTTCGGAATCAAGGTCTGATGCCTGATTCAACATTTCAGATAAAAGGCCTCGCAAGTCTTCGTAGCGCTCACGGTCGAAAGGATCTTTTGTAAAGGTTAATCCAGTATCTGTAAGGGCAATCATTCTTTGAAGATACTTGGCAAAATCACTAGCATTCATTTTCTAAACTTTCTACCAGCTTAGCTAGATTCATAGAGTTAGAGCCCTTGAGCAAGATTTGATCATTAGCTCCTAGACTTTCCTTGACCTGCTTAACTAGGTCTTCAAATTGGTCTTGGTTTTCTGTTTTCTTGAAGTAGTAAACGTGGCCAATTGGGAACATTTGACTGGCCAATTGGGCTAATTCAGCAATGTCTTCTCCATAGAAAATAACGGTATCCAGCACATCTGGAGAAAGGCTCAAAATCATCTGGTTATGAAGTTGAACAGACTGATCACCAAGTTCCTTCATATCCGCCAAGACAGCGATTTTTTTGCCACCTTCATTGGCTGGAATGGCAGAGAAAGTCTCTAAAATCAGCTTCATAGCAGTTGGATTGGCATTATAAACATCTGATAAGATATCTGCACCATTGGCTGCTTTCTTCCACTCAGTACGGTTACGCGTCAATTCAAGATTTTGGAAGGCCAAACGAATTTGCTCCTCTGAAACCCCTTCTTGTAGGGCAACATAAGACGCAATCATGGCATTAGTAGCATTGTACTTACCAGTCACTGGCAAATCAAGGGCTTGTTTTAAAAAATTAGCTTTAAAGGTCAGACTATCCTTACGTTCTACCATGTCAGTAATTTCCAACTCTGCCCCTTGCCCAAAACGAACTACCTTTTTATCAGTTGGTAAGTAGTCCTCTACAATCGGATCTGCTGGTGCCAAGAGCAAGGAATTCGAAGACATCCCGTCTGCAATTTGCATTTTTCCTTTAGCAATCTCAGAACGGTCTTTGAAAAAGGCCAAATGTGCTTCTCCAACCAAGGTCACGATGGCTGTTTTTGGACGAGCCAATTCTGACAAGAGATGAATATCTCCCAAGTGATCCTGTCCCATCTCCAAGACCAACTTTTCTGTTCCTTCAGGCATATGGAGAACTGTGTAAGGAAGGCCAATCTCGTTATTGTAGTTGCCTTGAGTTTTGTAGGTTTTGTAGGTTGTTGATAGCAAGTGAGCTAACATATCCTTGGTCGTTGTTTTACCATTTGAACCTGTAACAGCAAAAACATCAACTGCTGTTTTTTCAAGATAGTAGGATGCTAGTGATTGAAAGGCAGTCAAGACATCATCTACTAGAATGTAGGTATGATTTGCGACCTCTTTCTCAGACAGGGTTGCAGCAGCCCCATTTTCAAAGGCTGTTTGGATAAAGTCATGACCGTCACGCGCACCTTTGAGGGGCACAAATAAATCCCCTGCCGCAATCAAACGACTATCAAACTCAACTTTTTCTAACTGGGTGTCCTCAAAGAGGCTGATATCATTTTTAGCTCCTACAACTTGAGCCACTTCATGGATTGTTAATTTCATTTCTACTCCTTTAAAAAGGGGCGAAGCTCTAGAACTCTAGTCACCTTGCAGTGATTGTTCTGGCTTCTACCCTCTCTTTCATTTTATAGCAAATGCGCTTCGCGCTTGTCAAAACTTTCTTTAGCAAGATCAACCAATCGCTCGATTAAGTCTGGATAGCTGATTCCCATATTGTCCCAAAGTAATGGGTACATAGACCACTGGGTAAAACCTGGCATAGTATTGAGCTCATTTAGGAAGATTTCTCCCTTATCTGTATAGAAGAAATCACAACGAGATAGACCCAGGCCACCAATGGCACGGAAGGCAGTTTCTGCATTCTGACGCATGACAGCTACCACATCATCACTGATTTTAGCTGGGATATCCATGGTAATCTTGTTGTCAATATACTTGGCATCGTAGTCATAAAAGGCAACATCCTTGACTACTTCTCCTGGTAGCGTACTCTTGACATCGTAGTTGCCCAGTAGACCAACCTCGATTTCACGAGCATTCACCCCTTGTTCAACCAAGACACGGCTGTCATATTGGAAGGCAAGTTTCAAGGCTTGACGGAGTTCTTCTTGATTTTCAGACTTAGAAATACCGACACTAGACCCCATGTTTGATGGTTTTGTGAAGACTGGATAAGTCAATTTTTCTTCAACTTCGGCAATTTTAGCAGTCACATCATCACCTTCGACAATGGCCACATAAGGAACTTGGGCAATCCCGACAGATTCTAAGACACGCTTAGTGGTGATTTTATCCATGGCAAGGCTTGATGACAAGATGTTGCAACCAACGTAAGGCATTTTCAAAACTTCGAGAAAGCCTTGAACAGAGCCATCTTCTCCCATCGGACCATGAAGAACTGGAAAGACCACTGCCCCTTCTTCGTAGATAGCACTTGGAGCCACTTTCTTATCCCAATCAATGGTTTCATTGGTCATAAGACGATCCTCTTGACCTGGAGTCTGGTTAAATTCTTGCGTTTTAATAAAGTCACCTGACTGGCTGATGAAGAAAGTCTTGACTGTAAAACGGTCGTAGTTGACCGCACGCATCACACTTTCAGCTGAAAGGACAGAGACTTCACGCTCTGCACTACGTCCACCGTATAAAAGAATAATCGTTTGTTTCATATTATTTGTTCCAATTCTAATAGAATAGTCATTCTTTAGTATATCATATTTACTTCTTTTTTAAAACTTGTATCTAAAAAAGCCCTCATTTGAGAGCTGAAATTTTACCTATCCACCACTTGAGCTTAAAAGTGTGCCGGTTTGTCATCTACATTGGTGATGGTTATTGTGTAGGACTTGTTATTGGTTACATTAAAAACTTTTTCCCCTTTGTAACTGACAACAATTCCATCCTGGACTAAATGGATATCTTTTTGATTATTGGGCAACTCTTCATCAGCATCTTCTGAATGATGGCTTCGAACAAGTTTTGCCCTTCAACATCATAAAAAATATCGCTATGCATCTCAAACCAAACTCCTGAACCTGATAATTTAAGCTTATTAGTATCATTTTTTTTCAAGATTAATTCTGAGTAGTATTCTACATCATGTGTCCGAGAATTTACTGTAAAGTTAGCCGACTCTCCTGGTTGCAGAGTATACTTACCAAGATTTTGTGCCCATAGATTAAAGAAAAAAATAGCCGCCAAAACTACAACAAGTGTTAAACTACAACCTAAATTCCAATTCGATTTTTTCTTCATGCTCATTTGTAAATCTCCTTATAGTCGTTAATTCCGTCTTGAATCATCTTAGCATCTCCTGGATTATCTCCATAATTTCCATTGATAGCATTGTTTATATACTTGATAGCATCTTTATCAGACAGTCCTTGAGCTACTCCGGCTCCTATTTTCAAGTACTCATCACTAGATTCTAAATAACCTTTACCAACATAGCCAAAAAGATAATTTCCAAGGTAGTCAGACTCCATTCCTTCTTCCCATTGTCGACCCCAAATTGAAAAAGGGTAATCTTCTCTATAAACTCGATTTTTTAGGTCTAGGGGTTTATTAGAATTAACTAAATCTATAAATGTTCCATTATCTCCAATCTTATTCCCTATAGCAATCGAATTATCAATTCTTCCATTATCACCAGAGCTTTTCCATATACTTCTGCCTCTTTGAATTAATTCACCCTTTTTTACATCCTCTAAATTTTTAACATCTAATACATCTCTTCCCATATTTTGCGTCACTACTTTTATATTAATTTTTGATGTTAACGATTTGTAAAATTCTTTTTCTATATCATTCATCCTATTCTGGATTATTTGATTATTTTTCCCCCAGTCTTCTCCCATCTTTTTTCTCTTCTTCCAAAACTCCTCAAACGCTTCTCTGTTATTATAAAACAAATAATCTTCATAAGCTTTGACGATTAAGTCTACTTTTTCCATAGAAGTTTTGTTGCTCTTTTTTATTGTTTCAACTTTTTCCTTCAGTTTCTCTGGATTAGCTCTATTGGTAGCCTCCGCTTTCAATTTTTCTGTTACAACTTGAGGAAATTGTATTTGGGGATGGTGATGTACATAAGATTCTAAAATTTGGAACTCTTTATCGCTAAGTTCTTTTCCATTTTCCAACTTATCTAAGATTTTCTGGTATTCTTTATGCAAATCCTTAGCTTTCTTAGAAGAATCATATTTTGCACTCTCAATCTTCACATCCTTCATCTTCTGTACCCAGCTCATGTCCACACCGCCCGCATAGTAGTTACCATCGCTATCAACAATGATTTTACTTAGTTGCATGGCTCCTTTGATGGCTAAGCCAAGGACTTCTAGACTATCGTTGAAATACTGGGAAACCTGTGAGACAAAAAATTCTAGTTTTTCAATCTTATCATCTAAATCCTGAATACCTGACTCGATTTGAGACTTGGTATTGTAGAGGATGGTCTTCTCAGAGAAGGCTTTCCCCCAATTGAGACTAAAGAGGTCTGTGATTTGATTTAGCCAGTTCTCCCTCACTTGAATCTGAGCTTCTACGATAGCTAACTGCTCTTCTCTCAGCTTTTTCAGTTCCTTGAGCTGGTCTAGGTCCAAATCACCATATCCAGAGACCTGAGCATCCGCATGTTTGTAGGATGTCAACTCTAGTTGGATATCGTCTACCGCTTCTTGTAACTTCTTGATACAGGGGATGATAATGTCTGTAAAGAGACCTTTACCAGCTGTGTAGGCTGCTCCTGACAGTTCACCTGAGTCTAAAGAGGAAATCAGGTAGTCACATCCACTAGATAAGCGGTCCGTGACTTCGTTTGCGACTTGGAGGTTGTTCGTCATGGCCTGAATCAATTCTTGGGATTCTTGTGCGCTGGTTTGTCGTCTACTTTTTGTCGTCTACTTGGTGATGGTGATTGTGTAGGACTTGTTATTGGTTACATAAAAAAACTTTCTCCCCTTAGTAGTTGACAACAATTCCATTCTTTACCAAATGAATACCTTTTTGATTGTTTGGAAGTTCTCTATCATCATGCTCTATCCATTCTGCAAAATTTCGTTCTCTTTCCTTTTTCTATGCTGACCCGACCACCTGATACACTGCAACAATACTATCATACGAAGAACCAAATAGACCAATCGAAAGATTTTCATCTTTCCAAGAGCTGATAAGAAGTTTTTCCTTGCATTCCCCACTTCTTGAACTAACTGCTCAACCGTCTTACCTGTTTCCTCTTTAATAGCAACTGCATTCTTTGAAATCAAATAATAATTTTGTTCTAAACTGCTGATATAGGCTTTGGAAATTGGCTCGTCTAAGAAAAAATATACTCTATCAGCATACTCATCTTCAGACAGCGTATAGTATACTTCAGCTTCACTCCCCCATTTTTTAGGAAAACTAGTTATTCTAATATTTCCATAATCTAAATGCATAATTCCAACTAAAACGTCATTAGTCCATTCTTCCGCATAATGGTATAATTTCATTTTCTTATCTACCATTGGCCAAACTATAACATACCGACTATGCATGAATTCCTTAGTTAATGCAGAGTTACTTGCCAAACTGGTCGCACCAATCTCATATACTGACCAAATAAGAACCATGAGCATTAAGACAGCTTGAGTTGGTTTGTTTTTATAATAGTTTTTCATTTTATTTAACATTTTGCTCTCCGATAGAAGGATTGGGTTTATCTAAATCTTTTTGGAAATGTTGGATAGCATTCATAAATTTTTCGAAAGTTGATGATTGTTCACTAGAATGAGAAGAGACATATAATTTATAAGTTTCTTCTAATTTCTTCATTCCTTTCGTGTAATCCCCTTCTCCAATATTTTGAACAAATTCATAAGCTCTATAGCCAGATGTTCTCTCAACACTATCATAGTATGAGTTTGTAACATCAACTACACTATCTCCGTTCTTCATTTTGTGGTAAATATTAACAGCATCTAAATCTGAACGATAATCATCATTGCCAAGACTAGGAGAAATTCCCATAGCACCAGCTACATCACCTTGCCAACCCGCTAAATCATCCTCATTTTCTATTCCATGATTATCTGTAAAATGTGCAGAAATGGTGGCAGCCATATGAGAATAATCTATTGTTCCTCCAAATTGAAACAACAATTCCCTTACTCTTGCTTTCTGCTTCTCGTCTAATTTATTATAATTTCCTTGACCATATGCTTTCTCAGAAGCTAAATTCAGTTTACCTTTTATCTCATCATTTGTATCTCCCTCTTCAATCTTTTCCAATCTCGCAAAATTATGCTGATTCTGGATAGCTTTCTGAATCATATCAATTTCACAATCTTTTAATCCATATTTTTTCAGTATGTATTTCAGTTTATCGTTTATGCCAACTATTATACCATTCACCCCGTTTGGACTATATAATCCAGCGACAATTTGCCAAGCACCATAAGATTTATCACCATAAGAGTATGAAGCAACTATCTTAAAGAATTCTACATTTGCTTTTTTAGTCCCATATTTCTTTTCCATACTAGCATATAATTTTAGTAATATTTCTGATTCAGTTTGACTAAACCCATATTGCTGTTGGAGTGTCTGAATAGATTTTTGTTTTTTACTTATTGGTATGGATGTCTCAATTTTTTGATTTTCAATCTTCACATCCTTCATTTTCTGTACCCAGCTCATGTCCAGACCGTCCGCATAGTAGTTGCCATCGCTATCGGCAATGACTTTACTTAGTTGCGTAGCTCCTTGAATCGCTAAGCTAAGGACTTCTAAACTATCACTGAAATACTGGGAAACCTGTGAGATAAAAAATTCTAGTTTTTCAATCTTGTCATCCAAATCTTGAATACCTGACTCGATTTGAGACTTGGTATTGTAGAGGATGGTCTTCTCAGAGAAGGCTTTCCCCCAATTGAGACTAAAGAGGTCCGTGATTTGATTTAGCCAGTTCTCCCTCACTTGAATCTGAGCTTCTACGATAGCTAACTGCTCTTCCCTCAATTTTTTTAGTTCCTTGAGCTGATCTAGGTCCAAATCACCATATCCAGAGACCTGAGCATCCACATTCTTGTAGGAAGTCAACTCTAGTTGGATATCGTCTACCGCTTCTTGTAACTTCTTGATGCTGGGGATGATAATGTCTGTAAAGACACCTTTGCCAGCTGTGTAGGCTGCTCCTGACAGCTCACCTGAGTCTAAAGAGGAAATCAGGTGGTCACATCCACTAGATAAGCGGTCCGTGACTTCATTTGCGACTTGGAGGTTGTTGGTCATGGCCTGAATCAATTCTTGGGATTCTTGTGCGCTGTATTTTACTCCCATGGTAGCCGATTCCTTTCCGCTATCAGTTCTTCTCTGGCTTCATCGAAAGACCGACGAGCCTTCTTCGTTTGTTTTTCCAAGGCATCCAGTTCCTCCTCTACATAAGAGTTGACCTGTCGCTGAATGGTTCTATTATCACTTTCGATTTGCTCTATCACTTGACGAGAACTGGGTGAGAGAGACAATAGATTTACCATGCGATGGTGAATGCTCTGAATATCCGAGTAAAAGTTTGTCAACTGCTGTTCATATTGCTTTTTAGTTGCTCGGAGTCTGTCTTCCTTATCGTCAATCTTGACAATCTCTCGCCAAAGTTTGTAGCGCTTTTCTTCATTTCTATCTGCCATTCCTTAGTAACTCCATCTCTTGGCTTGCTCTATATCACGTTTTTCAATCCTATGAGCAATTTCTGGAAACTTATTTGCTTGGGTCAAAATAGCTGAACTAAAATCACTAACTGCCTGAAGCATTTGATTGCAGGCCAGACGTCCCGCTTCCATCCCAGCAATTTCAGAAGTATATGAAAATTCTACCTGCTGATTTTGCTTGTCGCTCGTGTCATACCCAACCAACTCATTAATAGCCGCCTCTGCTGCTATCGTACTAGATTTTATCTTTCCACCCATACCTCAAACTCCCCTTATTAATTATATATTGACCATATCATAACACAAAAATAGTACGATTTCAAAATAAATTATAACGAACTAAAGGGCAATCTTATCCTTAAAAAAACTTTACCCTTCAGTAAAATATATTAATAGAGATGCTACTAGGAATTTTGAAAATCCGTTTTCTGATGTCTTATATTTTGTGTTTACTGGGAAGTATTCTTATTATCAAGATTTGTCCTTCTCTCATTAGAAATCGAAAAAGACAAGAACCTGAGACAAAATAGTTCACAGCCACAAAAAAGCTAGAGATTTCCAATAGCGGAACTCTAGCTTTTTAATTTTGAGTCGTTCTCTTATTGTATTTGAGGAGTTTATTGGCCATAAGTATCAATCCCATGTCAATTCTCACTTGACG